>JALVSJ010000026.1 GCA_027024445.1 Desulfobacterales bacterium | reverse complement strand
GTAACCGGCCCCTCAAGAAGATTTTTCGACTGGCAACAGAAGAAGAGATACGAAGATACGAAGAAGGTATTCGGATAGAGAAGGAAGTGTATCGATACTGTTATCAGCGTGTAAAGGACCGTGGCATACCAATGAGCCTCGTAGGAGTGGAAAGGCGTTTCGACGGGAGCAAGATCATCGTATATTTCACTGCTGAAGGGCGGGTGGACTTTCGCGAATTAGTAAAGGATCTGGTAAAAAAGTTTCGTACCCGGATTGAGATGCGTCAGATCGGAGTCAGGCACCAGGCAAAAATGGTTGGAGGACTGGGCACATGTGGAAGGCCACTCTGCTGTGCCACTTTTATCCAGTCCTTTGAACCTGTGACCATAAAGATGGCCAAGGAGCAAAACCTTTCCCTGAACCCAAATAAGATCTCAGGTATGTGTGGCAGACTCATGTGTTGCCTGGCATTTGAGGAGGATTTTTACAAAGAGGCAAAAAAAGAAATGCCGAAGATCGGCAAGAGGATTCGCACTAAATACGGGGAGGGTAAAGTCGTTCGCCAGAATGCCTTGAAAAAGACCATAACCTTGATACTAGACAGCGGTGCTGAGGTGGAGGTTGAAGTCTCTGAGTTGGACCAAGGAGGAAATGGGAAGAGGAATTCAGAGGGCTGACACGCCAATAATAAACGACAATGACCGTATGTGGTAATTCATCGTGCGCCTAAAAGACCCATGTGTGGCTACTGGGGCCTTGAGCTGGAAGTAGATTTTGTAATTACGCGAGGAGAGAAAAAGTGGCAGATAGATATTATATAACCACACCTATTTATTATGTAAATGCAGCTCCCCACATAGGGCACGCATACACAACTATCGTTGCGGACGTCCTCAAGCGGTTTTATATGCTGAGGGGGTATGAAACGTTTTTCCTTACAGGGACTGACGAGCACGGTGACAAAATTGTAGCGGCAGCTAAAGAAGCGGGTGAGACACCCCAGGCATACGTTGATAGGATTAGCGAGTTGTTCCGGGAGTTATGGCCTAAATTGAATATTATAAATGATGACTTTATTCGCACGACAGATCCCAGGCACAAGAAAGTTGTTCAGTTGATCCTGGAGCGGGTCAATGCCAATGGAGACATATATTTCAGCGAATATGAAGGGCTATATTGCTTCGGATGCGAAAGGTTTTATACCGAAAGAGAGCTGGTGGACGGCAAATGCCCCGATCATCAGACAGAGCCAAAGGTTATCAAAGAGGCCAATTACTTTTTTAAGATGAGTAAATACCAGGACTGGCTCATTAATCATATCAAGGCTAACCCTGATTTCATAAGGCCTGAACGATACAAAAATGAAGTGCTTTCTTTTTTGAGTGAACCTCTTGAGGATCTCTGTATTTCCAGGCCAAAGAGCAGGTTGGACTGGGGTATAACACTGCCCTTTGATGAGAAGTATGTTACGTACGTTTGGTTTGACGCTCTGATTAACTACGTCTCGGGGATAGGATTCCCAGATGGCGAATTGTTCAAGAAATTCTGGCCAGTTGCAGAGCACCTGGTGGCAAAGGATATCCTGAAGCCTCACGGCATCTATTGGCCTTGCATGCTAAAATCCGCAGGCATAGAGCCCTACCAACACCTCAATGTTCATGGTTATTGGAATATAAATGAAGGCAAGATGTCCAAGAGCCTGGGGAACGTGGTTCGTCCCCTGGACCTTGTGGGTATTTACGGCCTTGATGCCTTTCGGTATTTCCTTCTCCGTGAGATGGTATTTGGCCTTGATTCAGAGTTCAGTGAGGAGGCCCTTGTGGGTCGAATAAACTCTGACCTTGCCAATGATCTGGGAAATCTGCTGCAAAGAAGCATGACCATGGTTGAGAGGTACTTGGAGGGGCATGTACGCGAGGAAGTAAAGAGCCAATCAGAGGACCGGGATTTGAGGGAAGCAGCCCTTGAAACCATTGATCAATATGAAACCATGATGGCTGATCTGGCCTTCCACAAGGCTCTAATTTCTGTGTGGGAACTTATAGGAAGGGTAAATAAATACATAGACACAATGGCTCCCTGGGTTCTTGCCAAAAAGGATAGGACAAGGCTCGAATCAGTGCTTTACCACATAATTGAAAGTCTCAAAGTGGTTTCTGTGTTGATTTGGCCCGTGATGCCTGCCTCTGCAGAGAAGATGCAGGGATACCTGGGAATGAAAAAGAAAGGTAGGGAGCTTTCTCTTGATGATATGAGGTTGTGGGGGAGCCAGAAATCTGTAAGGCCAGTGGTAAAAGCAGATGCACTGTTCCCCAGGGTGGAAATGAAGAAGGAAAAGCCGGAGGTAGTGGAGGAAAAAGCTATGGACCAGGAAAAGACTCAGCTTATCTCTTTTAATGAATTTCAAAAGCTAGATTTGAGGGTGGGGAGGATTCTCGGGGCAGAGAATATTCCCAAGTCGAAAAAGCTCGTAAAACTTACCGTTGACATAGGAGAAGAACGTACAGTGGTTGCAGGCATT
>JALVSJ010000025.1 GCA_027024445.1 Desulfobacterales bacterium | reverse complement strand
ATCCTTTCCTCAATGGCCTCCTGGTCCAACTCCCCATCAGATTCTATCCTGCCGGCCCTTATGTCCGCCCTCAGGGCATCGAGCACCTTGTGAATCGCCTTCATCACCACTGCCTTTGGGTATCTGCCGAGGGCTTGTTCAAGCGCCGGTCTCAAGAGCAGCTTGTCAACTGCAGGAATCATCCGCAATAGCCTTGCCTTGTCATCACTCATGGTATCTTTTCTCCGTATTCCCCAATATTTAAGAACGCTCTCAGCCCTGCCGATAATAGACATAAATCCCTGGAAGGTCAAATTCCAATCATCCAAAAGGAGGCATCATGATCCCTGATCAACTCAAGACCATGGAATTCCAGATCGTATATGATGAGGAGGCCATCACCATCGTGGTGGAAGTAGGGTCCTCTCCTAATCAGAGCGGAGTCCAGCGGGCAAAGACATTGGAAGGGGTGCTCAAGCGCCAGGCCCTGAAATACGAGGCCCAAGATGAGACCTTCCGCGTCAGACTCAACGGGGACGAAGAGGTGGACAAGGTGCTCGAGGCCTTCCGCATATTTGAAAAGCAGGACAAGATAAGAGAGACCAAGCTGAATGTCCACAGGGAGTTGGCTCAAAAACTGGAAGAAAAGTTGAAATCCATCTTCCCCCCGCCAGAGGCCGACTTCCAGATAAGGCATGCAGCTTGATCCTTTGATTGGTTTTTCTTGAAACCAGGGCTCTGCTGTGCTAGATTGATTAAAAATACGGTGGGTGTAGCTCAGCCGGTAGAGCACTGGGTTGTGGCCCCAGCGGTCGTGGGTTCAAGTCCCATCACTCACCCCATAAGAAAATCAAGGGGTTACATTAATTCGTAACCCCTTATTTTTTCCACCACAAAAATCACTCCCAACAGTATTCCCAACATCCGTTACCAACATTGATACCTATGGAGAAAAATGATCGTCTGTCTACTACCCCCCCACATATCCCGGATTTTGAGGCAGGGTTACAGTGTCTAAATGGGATTGTAAATGAGTGGGTTGTCCTGGAACCCGTAGGTATGACCGGATGACGGGAAGTTTAATCCTTGATTAAAGTAATGAGCCTGTCGGCCCTCTTCAAGATCTCTCCAACCTTCTGGTAACTTATCTCCTTGTGATCCTCTATCCCTTTTACATACTCCATATGGAGAATGCGGTAATCGTCGATAATTCTTCTAAAGATAACAGAGACTCCATGCTTCAGATTGGGGTTGATTTTGTATCCTCGTGATTCCATAAATTTCACAAGCTTAGGATCAACCTTGGAAAAACGCCTACAGTAATATTTCATTGAAACCCCATCGAGACTATAGCGGCCTTTTTCAATCACATGCCTTCCTTTTATTTCTCCTGGGCTTATCCAGTAAGCATCCCGATCTTTTAAATACGCTACGGACAACAGGATACCTTCTTTGATGTTTTTCTTTCCTTCTGCCTCATCAACGAACAGGTATGATACAATAGCCATCCTCGTCTTTATAATCACAGGCCCTGCCGTATCCCCTAAAGACATCCCCGGGATACTTCCCACAAAAGTAAAAGACTTGTCTATTGCTACTTGGTAATCACCAAGGTCAACCATGTTCAACGCCTGTATGTATTTGCCTGGGCCATATGAACCTGTGGCGCACCCGGCCCCCAACCCTACTATGACTATAAGCAGAATGAACCTTTTCATGCCATCCTCCTCTACCACAGGATTACCCCAGCATGCCTCCATGCTACCCCATTGTACATCTCAAGAGGCATTTAACCTTTCAAGTCCCAATTGTCAAGCTAAGGTCTCTTTAGGTATATGGATTATAAGGGTTTAGTAAAAATAAGTGAAAAGGCTACTTTCGCTTTCTCCTAATAGCGGCCTCAAGTATCGCAGCATAGTCAACTCTGGTTGTATGGACATGGCGGGTCTCAGCCCAGCGGCGGGGTGAGCGGTTCTTGAGGTAGAACATGATGGCCCTGGGATCGGGAGGAATATGTTTAATGGTCTCTATTGTCGCCACAAGCTTGCCTTCTTCGTCCTTCACTTCCCTGGTCTCAACGGTATCGTATCCGAGGGCTCTTTTGAGGAGGGCTCCTTCCACGCGGCCGGAGGCAAAGGCCTCTCTTCCATCCTCTATGGCCTTCCGAAAGGCGGGGTACCTGTCCATCCAGCGGTAGATGCGGTGCAAGGGGACATTGAGCACTTCTGCAAGCTCACGCATATTCAGTCCACTGGCAGTGGCCTTGCGGGCTATCTTGCCAAAAGAGGGGCGGTACTTGCGGCTGTACTTAGGATAGCTTTCCAGCTCATCTTTCAGCTTTTCAATGTAGCCCTCCTCATCAACCAGTTCTTTCATGGCTGCGTTGAGCTTAATCACCGCTCCCATTACTTGTTTTTCTCCTGATATGTCAACGTGAGCTTCTTAGGTAGGGGCTTCATGTCCTTTGGCAGGTAGAGAGTCCCCAGGCCTCCACCATCGATCTTCACCACAAAGCGATGGTAACGACGCGTGTCTTTGTCAAACCTGTAAGCACCTTTTGCCTGTGCAGTCTCACTCATTTGCTACACCTCCTTCGCATATCTTTGAAAGTGGCTTCCCACTTGTCGATAGCCTTAATATATGCCCCGATATTACCTTCTAGGAAGGCTTCAGTAATGGATTTCTCAAGGCTCCTTATTTGTTCTCGCGCTCCTGCTTTATCCCAGTCTATTTTGTCCCCTGGCTGATAGAACTCATTCAGCCTTGCAATGGCCTTATTCAGGTAAGCGTCCATAAAGAGTTCTTTGTCCTTTGTGTCCAGATGCTTGCAGTTCATACAGGCAGGATCACCTTCTTCAACGTGCCATTTGCAGACGTCAATATGGACATACCTGGGAGGATTATATCCCGTAAAATAACGCCTGGACTCGTGAGAAAGACCAGAATCAATAATCTTGGCTTGAGGCTTGCTCTTGTATTGGTCTGGTTTGCTCTGCCTTTTCAGGACTTGGACAATGTCTTGCTTGTTGGCTTTGATTTTCTCAACTAGGTTGACGGGTATTGGGTGGATTGCGACTACCCTAAGCTTGTCGCCATGGATTTCAAACTTGACTCCGCGGTTTAAAGCTTCTTTTAGGACTTCCATGTTATCCTCCTAAATCTCAAGTGACCCCGTCCACAGTGATCCCTGTTCTTGTCCCTCCTTCCCCTCCCCCTGGGTTCCAACTGGAACACTGGAACATGCTTGTGATTTCAATAAGTTAGCTGAATTTGAAAGTGGAACATCCCCCCTTTGTGTTCCACTTTGATTTTGGCTTAACCTATTGAAATCATTGACTTGTTCCATTGTTCCACTTTGAGTAGGGGGGGCCTGGGGAAGATAACGTCCAAACACCTCTTCAAACTCTGCCCTCTCATACCCTTGGATAGATTTCTCACCGAGTCGGATTTTCTTAGGCCGGATTCCAAACGGCTTAAGTAACCTTGCTAAGCTGTTTTGAGTTAATGGTTTCCCATGTCGCCATTCGCTCCAGGGTCTATCTTCAAGCTCGACCAGTGATTCAACCAAGTCTTTTGACGAAATGCGTTCCCGGCCATGCAGTATGTCTCTGATGTCTCCCAAAAGCTCCTGCTTGACTGTTTCTTCTTCACCGATTCTCTCGATTGCCATCATCGCTCCGCGGACAAATTCCGGCCATTCATCACCTGCCACCTGCGCAATGGCGAACAGGGGCTCCCAATTGTCCGTGGCGCGGTCATTACCCACGTCCGGCACCTCAATGTCTACAGCCTTTAAGAGCTCTGAGTTCTCTTCAGCCCACCTCAGACACTTCCTGCGCAACGGCTCGACCTCATCTGTGAAGTCAAGGGACAGCTTCTTGACCTTCTCACCGGGTAACTTCCTTTGTAACCTGATCTCGATTGACCGGTCCCGTAAGGTATCAGGCAACTGGCCAATCAAGGCGATGAGTTTGGGTCCCCAGGTAGAGAAGCGCTCGGGTTCTAACGAGTCAGAATTCACGCGGATTACAAATGAAGACTGCTTGGTGTGCCCGGAATTTAAGATACCTCGCAGCTCTTCATTATCTCTCACAAAGGTGTCGGCTTCATCAATCAGCAGACACGGACGGTATCCTTCGATCACACGAAACAGGGCAGCGGGCGTGATGTTGGATGCGGGCAGGGCGGCTTTCACCATTCCGGCCAACACTTCGAGAAGGGTTGTTTTGCCGCACCTCTTCTCTGGGCTTGTTAAAGCAAGCACTGGTAGTACGCGGAAGGAGTCATAGCAATATGTCAACACAGACCAGAGTGAGCAGGTGACGGCCTGCGAATGACTCAAAACCACGTGACGCTGGATAACTCCTTTGATCTCATTAAGCAGCTCTGCCCCGTCAACGGCCTCCGGCCAGGGGTCCAGGTCTTCAACGATCACACCCCGCTCTTGCTCACTGCCCCTCTTTGGCCTCCTGGCCTCCACCTCTTTGTCTAGGGTAGGGACTCGAACCCCCAAACGCTCCGCTTCTTTCCCTCTAACTCGATCATACGCTATGGGTGACAATGCAGCCAGGCGTTCTAAAGTTGCCTCAATATCGGGTTCAGGCGCTTTCGCATTCTCCAGGGAGGCCTTAACTGCCTTTAAACCTTCAAGGGTATGTAAATCATTAAAGTCGGTCGGTCTTGTTGTAGTGTTTTTGAATTCAGGCACAACCAAGAACCCGTTGACGGCCTTGGCTGCTTCTTTGGCTTTGGTAAGCCCAGGATTGCCTGTCGTCCACCGGTCATTATCCGCACAAATAACGATCTTTGCCTGGGGGTAAGCCGTTCTTATCGCTTTGGCAACGGGCTTTAGGTTTCCAGCGTTAAAAGTGATAACCACCGAGCTCTGGGCTTTTATTGCTTCATAGATGCTAGCGCCTGTGGCGTAACCCTCACATAGGTAAAAGGGTTCACCTTCGCCGATGCGGAAGAAGTGGCCTTTAACTTGCGTACCAGGAAGAAAACGTTTCGTCCCATTTTGGCTGATAAGCTGAAGCCCGTGCATCTCACCCTCCAAGTCTATCACGGGAACCAAGAGGAGGTTTTTGAGTTGTCTTATGCCGTTTGGACTGATACCCTTTGCAGCGACATATGAATGGCTCTTTACCTCGCCTGCAAGCTCCCATAGCCTGCGGGCTTTTTCTTTCGCCTGCTTAGCCTTGCGCTTCCTGTAGGCCTCGGCTTTTTCTCTCGTTTCCTGGATCTGCCGCCGTTCCGCTTCGGTTAGGCCTTTATCAGGCTTTGAAGTCCAGGTCCGCTGAATGCCAGCTCTCCAATCGCCGAAAAACCCAGCTACGAAACCGTTCCAGTGATCCCAGAAGCAATAATAGCCCGCCCGATCACTGGGCTGGCCGTTGGTGGGAAATCTGTGGATCTGGCCATCCACGACAATATTCTCGGGAGCGGGGATTCCTGCCCCTGCAATAGCGTCTTTGATCTTTGCTCTCATTGCCCCCCCCTAATCGGCGAGTAACTCTTCAATGTCCTCTGACTCATAGCTCCGAGATCTCCGAGGAATCACCAAGTGGGCCTCGATAAAGGATTCAAGATCCTCCATCCGGTAACGGACAGCGCGCCCGAGCTTCACATACTTAGGACCTCGCCCCAGCGAGCGATAATTGCGCAAAGTCTGCACGGCCAGCCCTAGGCATTCGGCTGCCTTGCGTTCATTCACCAGCAAATCCATTTTCGACCCTCCTTTTCCTTCCTTTTGCCTATAGGGACGGGGAAAATAAGCTGATGGCTTATTTTCTGAGGCCGGTCAATTTTCCAACTAAGATAGAACTGAAAGATATAAACTTCATGCAGGTAATCGGGAAGGAAGTGTTGGAGGACTAGGGACAAAGGTTTCCAAGCCAGGAGGGATCGATTAATCTCTCCTTCTTGGATTTGTATTTATAGTCTTGCATTGTGTACCTGACTGCGTCCGGGCATAACTCTGTACACTCACTTCGTTTGTCACATCTGTCACATAAACCAACTTTGGGCTTTTCGAGGTAATGGTTAAAGTCACGCCGATTATAAGGATGGCCCTGGGTGATTTCGAAGGCTCGGTGGAATCTTTTCTTGACAGTATCTATGGGTACGTTGGTCTTCTCGGCAATCTCCTTGTAGGATAGACGCTCTTTCCGCATAGACCACACTTTCAACTGCTCCCAAACTTCTTTCCTTCGCCTCGGTGGATCTCCCACTGCTTCATTTATGTTCATCCGGCTTAGCAAATTCTTCACGCTCTGAATGGTTTCACTCTTTGGTATTGTAGGATCTATGAGCAACCAGGCTCTGCTTTCAAACCCGAATATCATAGCCCTGATATAGTCAGGGAGGCCTTCAACGCTTAGTGGTACGTCACTAAATGCTACGGCCGAGGGCCGGATACCAAAGAGCTCAGCCATAGCTAATTGTAGCTCTTTTGGCGACTCATCTGGAGTTTTCCATGGTAATGACGGGTCTATGAGTAAAAGGAAGTCACAAGGGTTAACTGAATGGATAACAACGGTGGGATTCATGCCATATTGCCGGAAGAAACTTGAAAGCTCATACAAAAGGACAAGCCACACAGATGACTGCTGCAGCCCCTTCTTCGTCATATCACCGTGGTCTAATTCAAACTGCCTCCTGTAGAAATTGGCTGTTTTGTCTCCTTCATCAGCTTTGCTTTTCAGGTAGGCCAAGACATTGGATCCGACCCTTGACCAATAGCGTTCCCATGTCTCATTGGGACCTAAAGGGAAGAACCATCTTTTCCTCAAATCCTCGAAATCATCCTGGTAATTCCAGTTCTCCTTCAGAATGGCGAGTCGCACAAGACCCCATTCATAGTCGCCTTTAATACCGTCTATCCAGATTTCCACGACTAACTCCCTTTTCCTCGACATTGATGGCTTCCATGCACGCCTCATCTTCCACAAGGGAGGCCAGTGTCTCGTTGGATGCGGCTTTTATGAGGCGGGCAAGGTGGTCTGAAGCTTTAGCGAGGTCACCAAGCTCTTTCCTTATCTGCTTGAGTCTTACCACCTCTTTGGCACTGGTGGTCTTGAACGCCATGAGGAGGGAAACATATTGCATGAGCTTATGGGCCAGGTAGTCACGTGGCGTGCCAGGGTCGGCGACCTCCCAGAGGCTCTTTTCAACTTCCTCGGTGATGCCTAGTTTTTCGCGGTCGCTCTCATAACGCTGAGGGTCTGCTTCGTAAGCCATCCGGAGATCCTGAAATTTCCGGTCTATGGACGGCAGGGATGATAGGCTCGTGTAATAACCGCGAAGTGAGGCTGGTAAGTTTTCGGACATTGGGCCTCCCGTAGCGCTCCGAAGGGGCCCCGGGGAAAGCCGGTCGGGATTTCGGCCTTATCGGCCCACGGAGCCTATCCCCGGGAAAGCCTTTAACTCTTACCTGCCCGACGGTCAGGCGGGCCTGCCCGCTAGTCAGGCCGGCGGTCCTTTAACCGCTTAGCTGCGATTCGGTAAACTTCCATATCCTCCCGTTTGTCTATTGCTATAACTTTTATAACGGCTTGTTCCAGGGTATAGACAATCCGTATCTTCTTATTATGGGCATATAGTTTGTAAAACCCAGTCAAGTCTATACCTGTTTTCTTCCCCAGTGGCTTTCCATAAGCCGGATTTCGCTCCAACTTCACAAGCTGCTTAAGAACGGCCTTCTTTTGACTGCCATCAAGTCTCTTGAAATCCTCATGCGCTTCTTGGGTCAGCTTAACTTTCCAGATCGTCACGCGTGAGTCCTTCCTCTTCTATGAGTTGGTCCAGTGAGACAACACCAGGGCTGCCGCCCCTTTGGCTTATCAATTCCTCTAGGTACAAGTATTCAGCTACCTCTTTAATCTGGTTCCATAGGTGCAGAGGAATTACCACTTTTCCGTCCTTTGTAAACTCTACGAGTTGGCTCATTCTTCCCTCCTCTGTGGTTCTAACCTCACCACTTTATCAGATTGCCCGCTTACAATACCACCGATTATTTCTGTGGCCACATTACTGGCCCTCTTCAATGCCTCCTCTTAGAATCCTATCTTTCTTCGTGGTTTCGTCTTTACGTCTAACAGTTGTTTTATTGCGTCAAACACTACCTTGAACTGCTGGTCATATTTCTTTTCCATGGCCTCAATTTTTCTTCTTAGATCTTCGTGAGTAGAAAGCATCTTTCTAAGCTGTGTGAAGGCCCTCATAATCTGGATATTAACCTGAATGGCTCTATCACTTTTGAGAACACTCGAAAGCATGGCCACTCCTTGCTCGGTGAAAGCCATTGGTGGCCTTCTTGTACCACCCCAACTTGACATCACAATTTGTGATCTCAAGTTTTTAAATTCTTGATATGACAGCTCAAACATAAAATCAGGTGGAAACCGCTTGATGTTTCTTCTTACAGCCTGCTTGAGCGCCCGAGTCTCCACTCCGTAAAGTTCGGCAAGGTCTCTGTCAAGCATGACCTTTGTATTTCGAATGAGATAGATTTTTCCCATTATCCTTTCCACTGGTACAAGTTCACTCATTTGCCTGCCCCTTGCTAAACTCGATTACTTCGGCCTTTTTGCCTTTTTCTCTCACTTGGTGAACCAGCTGGCCTGCAATATCGGCAGCCCTCTTCAATGCCTCGTCCCTCAAGTGCGCATACCGTTGTGTCATTTGCGGACTCTTGTGGGTCAAAAGCCTTTGAAGGGTGTACATATCAACCTTCCCGCTGGATGCAAGCATGGAAGCATATACATGCCTTAGGCCATGAAGGGGCCTGAAGTCCTTGGGGAGCCCTGCCTTTTCCTTGATGCGGTTGACCTGGTGGTGAATATCGGTCCTTTGCTCTCCGTTGCGTCCAGGAAAGACCCAAGGGCTATCGGTCCTCACTATGCTCTCAAGCACTTCTCTTGCCGCATCATTAAGCGGTACGGCCTGGTCAACACCGCCCTTTGAATTGCGGATATGAATGAAGCCACGTTCAAAGTCCACATCTTCCCATTTCAGCCTGAACAACTCCCCCCGCCGCATCCCTGTGTATAAGGCCATGAGCATGATCTTTCCGGCGTAAGGGTGTGGATCTTCTTCAATTGCCTTTAAAAGCTTTTGTAGCTGATCAGGTGTTAGGTCCTCTGTCTTCTCATTGTCCACCTTGGGCATCTCAATCACAAAATTAGCACCTTCGCACAGTCGCTTCTTGACACCATAGTTGATTATGCGCCTCAAAAGTTCAAGGACATTGTAAACACTTGCAGGTTTCAACCCCTGCTTCTTGAGAAGGCTTATTCGTAAACGGTCTATATCTAGTGCCACCAAATCCCTAGGCTCCTTGTCCCCAAATGCCGGCCTCAAATAACGGTTGAAACGGTACTCATCAATTTTTAACCCCTTTATTCCCCTGTCCGTCTTGTAGGTCTCCCATAACCTCGTAATGGTCCATCTGTTTTTTTCAGCCTCTTTTCGTTTTCTCTCAAGCTCTCTCCTGGCCTTATTGGACAGATCCTTGCCTTCCATGCGTTGAGCCCTCAGCCTTGCAGCTCTAGCAGGTGTCATATCGTCCTGAAATTGACGACCTGCCTTTTCTTCCACCAACTTCCCTTCCTTTCGATACATGATGTAATAAATACGTTCAGTTTTGCCGTTCGCACCCTTCCCTTCAATCCAATACACGCCCGGGTACCTCGTTTTATGGCGTTGTTTTGCTGGCATTTATTACCTCCTTTTTCTCAACCCAGTGGCCAACCAGATTCCTATTCCCAACAGTATTCCCAACACTGTTTGTACATTATGAGGTATCTTTAGGTATGTCAAGAGAAATTGTTATTTGGTAATTTCCTATAATTAAATGAGTTTTAGTAAGACGAAGGAAAACACAGTAAATAGGTGTTCCTGGGTTGTGGCCCCAGCGGTCGTGGGTTCAAGTCCCATCACTCACCCCATAAGAAAATCAAGGGGTTACATTAATTCGTAACCCCTTAATTTTTCGATGCCTAAATTCATTTTCAGCATCCACAAACAGTTTCTTCTCCATTACCCTTGATAAAAGTCTATAGAGGAGGCCTTCGTCGAGCTTCCCATCTTCGCCCCATCGTATTGTCTCATCCCAGGGATTCACCACATCCCCCCGTGCTGCGGTATCTCTCTATGGTATCCTCAAGCTCTTTTGTGATTTCCTCCCTCAACGGCTCAGGCTCGACCACCAAGGCATGTGATCCCCACCTCATGACTTAAGACTCCACTTCGTGGGCAACTCCTGCTTCCCAATCAATCTTCCCTTGCCATGTCTTAACTCTCCTAGATGATTTAATAAAATTACACAGTAAGACTACGCTCTACTTGCCGGATGGTCTCAGTCAAAAGATGAATATTTTCTAGCTACACAAACGTGCTTTTCTTTTTAGCCGCCCTTGTTCTCTAGCTATGCCCCTAGATTCACATCACATCTGTCTTCCTTTTCCTGCCCACATAAGGCTCATGGCCGAGCACTGACCTCTTATAGCACCTCTGCTCCTGAATTCTGAGCCGCCGGAGGCGGCCAAGTTCCTATCTCCTTGCTCCCATCACCTTTCACCCTTCACCTCCGTAGCCGTTTTTTGCTTCCGCTGATGGCTGAAAGCTAATGGCTGTGCGCTGATCGCTCCTCTTTCCGTTCGTCTGGGTACGGATTACAGGCTGGGGTCAAGACCCACGGCAGGTTTTGCCCTGGTGCTCCATGGCAGGGTGATCCACATGTCGGTATTCAGGAAAACAGCCAATCCATGGAACAACACCAGAAACTCAAGGATGCAGAGGTTCAGCCGGAGAAGGACAAATAGGGTGACTTAAAAGAGGAGGGGATGAGAGTTGGTTGATATTTGCTGGCTGATCGTTGATAGGTCCGCTATTTTGCTTTGAGGATGTAGGTTTTTGACAATTGAGTGAAATGTCTTGACTGTGTGCCCAATATAGGTCTAATTTAGGCTAATTAGCCAGTCTTTTGAATGAGTTAGACTTTGATTTCACAGATAAGAGCCATAAGAGCAAGGCACTACGTACTGGGCGGAATAGTTGTCCGCGTACCCACTATCACTAGCCGGCTGATGAAGGTCGCGTGAAGGCCGAGGATCTGCGCGCAGGCTTTCTCAAGGGCGACTCACCAGCGACGCCGGCGGAGATGAAGAAACGCTTTGAGGAATACCTCGATTAACTCACGAAGCCGCATGAGCAAGGGAAGATGCGGATTTTACTGGAGTAAGCGTACCATGGAAAAAACTTACGAAATACGAGATCCTATTCACGGTTTCATCGTGTTAAATGAGTGGGAGGCAGATATTGTCAATCATCCTGTTTTCCAAAGACTCCGGCGAATCCGTCAGCTTAGTCTGACCGATATGGTTTATCCTGGCGCGATGCATACCCGCTTTGAACATTCTCTTGGAGTAATGCATGTTGCCACACGTATGTTCGATGAAATTGTGAAGCGGCGGAAGGAGTTTTTGAAAACTGAACTTTCCTTTACGGACGGTGGCTTGGAAAGAGATCGTGTTCTTGTGAGACTGGCAAGTCTTCTCCATGATGTAGGACATGCTCCCTTTTCCCACGCTGCAGAGGACCTAATGGTAAAAGATGATTCTGGTAAAAGGTATAAGCACGAAAACTATTCGGCCGCTGCTGTTATTTACATTATGCAAGATGTGATTGAAAATCACCCATTGAACCAGAACTATGATATAAGCGCACAAGATGTAGCAGATTTCTTAAATGGAAACACAAGACTAGGGCGATGTCTCTTATGGCGGGACTTAGTGTCGAGTCAACTAGATGCCGATCGTGCCGACTATCTCCTAAGAGATTCTCATCATATTGGTGTCGCTTACGGTAGATATGATCTTAACCGCTTGCTCGTAACAATGACAGTAGCTATAGACGAAACAGATTCTCCTGTTTTAGCAGTGGAAGAGGGTGGTGAACATGCAGCGGAAGGCCTTATCATTGCTAGATACATGATGTTTACCCAGGTATATTTCCAGCATACCCGTCGAGCCTATGATTATCATTCCATACAGGCGATTAAAACTTTACTAGGAAAAGTTCAAAAATACAGTGAATTGGATATTAAAGATGCCTTTCCTCCTCCAACTCCTAGGAAGAATATCCAAGAATATTTGAAATGGGATGACTGGCGCGTGATGGGTATGGTTCATGACGGACAGGCGGGGGAATACGGCCAAATCTTAATGGATAGAAAACACCATCGGTGCGTCTATGCGACGCCCGAGATTCCCGATACTTCCGATCTTGAGTTTTTGAAAGAAGTAAATGATCAATTGGGCGACCGTGTGAGCTTCGTGGATAAAGCAGAAAGATCTTGGTACAAGTTTGAGGCTGCAGATATTCCTATATTACTCAGGCCAGGCAAGAAGGATGAAGAATTGACCACACTTTCCACACTATCTGCAGTTGTAAGGGGACTCAAGGCGGTCAGTCAAACCAGGATCTATGTTCCTCCGGAGAAGAAAAAAGAATCTAACAATATTGTGCAGAAGCTTCGTAAAGAAAGGAGGCAGGAAGATGAGCGTTAATTTGGATATACCCTGGAAGAGATACGGATTGATAGCGGAGTTGGCACACCGGCTTCGTGATGTATCACCGCAGTTCGGCAAAACCGCTCTTCAAAAAATGGTGTACTTGCTTCAAGAGGTCTTTGAGATAGATTGTGGTTATGATTTTCAGCTCTATTCTTATGGTCCATTTGACTCACAGCTTCTGCAGGACCTTGACCTGGTTGAGCATGTCGGCGCAGTGACAATCAATCCGGTCTTATCAATGACAGGCGGTTATGAAATTCTGCCAGGAGAAAAGGCAGATATTCTTAGAGAAAAAGCTATAGATTTTCTTGGTAATGAGAAAGTCAGTGCGGCAGTTGATAAACTCGTAAGAGAGTTTGGACACTTTTGGGCGAAGGATCTCGAACTTCGCTCAACAATTGTTTATGTGGTTAAGGATCTTAAGCGGAATAAAGAAAAGGTTACAAAAGAAAAGTTAAAAAAAGTAATCAAAAACGTCAAACCGAGATTTTCAAGTACTGAAATTGAAAAGGCTATCAATGAACTATTGGAAAAAGGTTTTATCAAAGCCGACTGATGAGTCAGTGAGGCTGTGACATGTCACCTACGATAAGACTATTTCTGAACTTTTATGGCCAACAGAATATGTGGGAGAAGCCGCATGAAGACGAATTAGAAGAGCACCGCAACCAGCAGGCTGAATGGCTTGGTATGACCCCCTGATAACGACGAGGCGCGAATTCGAGTTGCGCGTTGTGCGTTACGAGTTGGGAGTTTTTGATGGCGAGAATTGAAAAAATTGAAGCATGCCTTTTTCTCTGGAAATTAGCAATCAGAGGAATATCTTGAAAATAACGAAGAGGTTCTGAGGATGCCCCGAAAAAGAGGCAAATTAAAAAACTCCAAAAATAGTAGCGCTGCTAATCTGGGATTTGAGGAAAAGCTGTGGGCTGCAGCAGATGCGCTGCGCAACAATATGGATGCAGCGGAATATAAACACGTGGTCCTCGGCCTTATCTTCCTCAAATACATCTCTGATGCCTTTGAAGAGTATCATGCCAAGCTGGTGAGCGAGATGGATCAGGGCGCTGATCCTGAAGACCCAGATGAGTACCGGGCGGTGAATATCTTTTGGGTACCGAAAGAGGCGCGGTGGTCACATCTCAAGGCCAATGCGAAGCAGCCCAACATCGGTCAGCTTGTGGATGATGCCATGGTAGCCATTGAGCGGGACAATCCCTCACTCAAAGGTGTCCTGCCAAAAGACTATGCCCGTCCCGGACTTGACAAACAGAGCCTGGGTCGTCTCATTGACCTGGTGAGCAATATCGGCCTCGAGGACGAGGAAAATCGATCAAAGGATATTCTGGGCCGCGTCTATGAGTATTTCCTGTCCCAATTTGCAAGTGCTGAAGGAAAAAAGGGTGGACAATTCTATACGCCCCGCTGTGTTGTAAAATTGCTGGTGGAAATGCTTGCTCCTTACCAAGGCCGGGTATATGACCCCTGCTGCGGCTCGGGCGGCCTCTTCGTGCAGAGCCAGAAGTTCCTCGAGGGCCACGGCGTCAAGCTGGGAGGCATCGGCATCCACGGTCAGGAGTCGAACCCAGCCACCTGGCAATTGGCGAAGATGAACCTCGCCATGCGCCGCATCGACGCCGACTTCGGCCCGCACCATGCGGACACATTCCACAACGACCTGCAAGAGGATCTCAAGGCCCACCACCTGCTGGCGAATTCCCCGTTCAAAATGAGCGACTGGGGCGGAGTGCGCCTCACCGACGACCTGCGGTGGAGGTACGGTGTGCCGCCCGCGGGCAACGCCAACTTTATACATGTGCAACACATCATCGACCGGCTCGCGTCCACCGAGTGCGCCGCTAGCCTATGCATGCCAGGAGTATAAGGGGATGGTGTCGGCTCGGAAGCAACTGGTCATCTTAGGGTGTTCGGCCACAAAACGTGTCGTTTCGGGGAGTGTGCCCGCGATCTACCTTTATGACGGCCCTGCTTTCCGCGTTCTGCGCACCTATTTGAGAACTTACCAATGGCCAAAAAAACTGTCTGTGGGAATCTTATCGGCGAAGCATGGCTTGATAGGGGCTCTCTGCCCGATTTCGAATTACGACGTACGAATGTCTCCGCAACGGGCAGTCGAACTCTCTTCGCAAGTGGTGCGAATGCTCCGAAAGTGGCGCGTACAACATGCCGAGTTAGTACTCATCCTGGGGAAAGATTATGTGCGTGCTCTAGATGGCGCGCTGAACCATAATTGTGGTACGTGCTTAAAGGTACGGCTAGTGGATGGGCCCATTGGGAAAAAACTGGCGGCCCTGAAACTTGTCTTGCTCGAGTTGGGGCAAGACGAGCGGCACGCTCCTCGACAGCTGAAGCCGCTCAACCGCCCTTTATACTTCCTGCCGGATTGGGATGATTTTGTTGACCTGGATTTCGATTTCCAAACGGATAGTTTCTCGGTTTCCGACCGTCACCGCCGACGCGAACGGCACATCAGCCAATTAACGCACCCCCGAAAGCTGTGTGACGGTATCCTCGTCAGTTTGGCGCAGCACATGACGAGCAAGGGACTCTTGAAAAAGTTAGCCCCCGACGACGGCCAGACGCTTGCACCACCACTTGTTCGAGAGCATTTTAGGCTCCGTCCAGACCAGTGGGCCTTTGGGGATTGTGGCGCCTTCTCCTATGTGGCTGAGGAAAGACCCTCGATTACTATCGAACACGCTCTTGCGCTTTACGATATCCACGGTTTCGACCTAGGCGCGAGCGTAGACCACATACCAGTAAAAGATCTTCGGACTGTCGACGGCAAACGTCGACTCACACGAACTGAGCAACTCGCGCGCATCCGTATCACGCGAGAGAACGCAGATCGGTTCCTCAGGCTGCACCGCGAATGGGGAGCGCGATTTATCCCTCTCGGCGTGATCCAAGGAGTTACTCCGGATGACTATGCTCGGCAGGTGGGCGATTACGCCGACATGGGTTACGAGTATTTGGGGATCGGGGGGTTGGTACCACGTTCCGATGCAGAAGTGCTGGAAATCGTCCAGGCAGTCGCACAGGCTGCCAGGCGGCTGCGGCGGGAGCCCTGGATTCACCTGCTTGGCATCTTCCGCCCCAAGCTACAAGCAATCTTTCGGCAGTTGGGGGTTGCCAGTTTCGACAGTGCAAGTTATTTTCGCAAGGCATGGTTGCGATCGGACCAGAATTATCTTGGAGTTGATGGAAAGTGGTACGCCGCAATCAGAGTGCCACCCTTGGACGACCCACGCACTCGCAGGCGACTTGAGGCTGCGGGAGAGACTGAAGATCACCTGCGCCAACTTGAGAAGGAAGCGCTGCGTGCGCTTCACGCTTATGACCGCCGGGCGCTCAGTCTGGAGCGTACTCTGGACGCGGTCCTTGCCTACGACTTGCTTCTTTTGCGTGCTCATTCAGACACCGGCACCCTGGCAACAAAATATCGCGAGACGCTGGCGTCACGAATCTGGGAGCGTTGCCCGTGCAGAATTTGCCGGGATATAGGAATCGATGTCGTAGTGTTCCGTGGGGTAAATCGTAATAAACGGCGTGGCGCTCACAACACGCTGATGCTTTACCAGATTGTTCGCTTAGGCAAATAGGTGGTGACGATGTGCCAATACTCTTACCAGCAGTTTATCACGTTGGTCCGATCAGCGATACCACGCTTCCAGCACCAGTGGCTGAATCCGGCCCAGGAGCAGGCAGTGAGCGCGCCTCTCACACCCCCAACATTTATTGTCGCGGGCCCCGGCACAGGCAAGACGACAGTCCTTGTCCTTCGACTCTTGAAGCACATCTTCGTTGATGGCCTGCGTCCAGAGCAAATCATCGCTACAACATTCACCCGAAAAGCCGCCAGGGAGCTTCGCTCCCGGATTCTGTCGTGGGGCTACGCCCTTATCGACTATGGGGTCCAGTATCCACCCAATCAGGCGTGCAGTCAGTGGCTCAGGGGGCTGGACATGACGCTGGTCCGCACAGGCACACTCGATTCATTGGCTGAGGAATTTCTGATCGAATGCAGACAACCTGGCCAAATTGTCCCTGCTACCACTGGAGAATACTTGGCAACCAGCCTTATGCTCCACCATGGTCTATTTCCACAGGGCCGCTTTCGTGATCCAAACTTGGAGAATTTGCTGAGGGCCCTTGGTCTATTGCGACCGCACGACCTAAGCATCGGCGCGAAAGTCGCGGCTCTCATGAGGTTTGCCGACCGGGTCCGCCATGATGGAGTCAATTTGCAGGCGTACCGCGGGAGCAGCGCCGGACACGGTGTCCTCTGCGACGCGATCGAAGACTACTTAAACTACTTGGACAGGAACCATCTGGCGGACTTCGCTCGCCTTGAGGAATTGCTGCTTCAGTACTTGCAAGGGAGTCATCTCGGCCAAACATTATCCGCCATAAAAGTCTTGCTCGTCGACGAGTTTCAGGACACGAATTACCTACAAGAGCAAATCTACTATGAAATATGCCGTCAGACAGGCGCAAGCCTCACTGTTGTGGGGGACGATGACCAGTCCATTTACCGCTTCCGAGGGGCAACCGTCGAGATATTTGCCAATTTATCAACCCGCATAACTTCCCAGCTAGGCCCAAGCTGGCAGCCCAGTGTTGTGTATCTCTACGAGAACTATCGTTCTACCAGCCGAATCGTCGACTTTTGCCAGAGCTTTGTGGACGCCGACCCCTCATATCAGGCGACCCGTATAGGCGGAAAGCCTCCATTGGTCGCATCCGGGCCCCATTCTTCGTTACCGGCCAGCAACGTTCCGGTTCTCGGAATGTTCAGAAACGATGTGCAGGAACTCGCGACGGACTTGGCCACGTTTCTCATTGACATCTTCCGCGGCGGTCGTGAGATACAATATGATGGGGGCTCTTATGTGATTGTGCCCGCGGGGGGTGGCGACTTCGGTGATGCGGTTTTACTAGCGCACTCCGTGCAGGAACAAACGAATAATCGCGACCGCCTGCCGCTTCTCTTACGGCAAGAACTCAGTCAGCATAGAGTTCCAATCTTCAACCCGCGAGGACGAGCGCTGGCTCAAATCCCGGATCTCAGACGCCTGCTTGGACTCACCTTGCTTTGTATCGATCCGAGATCAAGTGTTCTGAGCGGAATTCATACCATGACGAGAGCCGCGCGCACTACCATAAACCAGTGGATTCAGGAGGCGCTGGCTTTCATCCAAACGAACCCTCAGCCCGGTGGGCTCGATGTATTTGTACGGGATTGGCAGAACCGGCAGCCAAGCAGCGATTCGCGAATGACGAACTGGCCCAACGAATGGCCGCTCTTGGAACTACTGTTTACTTTGACGACATGGTTTCCATTTCTCCAGACCAACCCGGAAGGACAGGTTTATCTTGAAGCAGTAGCACGGACTGTCGCCGAAGCGTCTCAATTCGCCAGCTATAACTCGCACATCGTTTTCCAGCCTCAGCATGAGCAACGTTCAGTTCAGGAGGCAATTCGCACGGTCTTCGAACCAATTGCCCAGGGTGCCATTGACGTGAACGAGGAGATTATGCCTCATGTACCAAGGAACTACTTTCAAATCATGACCATTCACCAGGCAAAGGGTTTGGAATTTCCTCTTGCGATTGTGGACGTCGGCAGCGACTTCCGGATTAATCACCCAGCTCAGCGACGTCTTCGGGCGCCCGACGCGCCAAACTCTGTGCACAATGTCGAGGACGACATCGCGAGGCACTCACCGGTGAGCAGCCTGCGGATGGCTCGTGCGGGCAAAGACCGAGCCTGGGACGACCTTCGGCGTCTATACTTTGTGGCCTTTAGCAGAGCGCAGAATGCCCTACTCCTTGTAGGTTTGAACAGTCTCATTCGTCAGGTAAATCCCGTGCCGGCCATCGGCTGTGGTGCACTAGTTGGTGGGGGGTGCTATTTGCAATTCGTGCCCGCAGCAAACTGGAATCCGACGATGGGGCCAGACGTAGTCGCACTTATTTGAAAGGAGGTACGCCATGGCTCTTGATAGAAGGGAACTCCCATTCGAGGTACCCAGGTACAGTTTGACGGGTGACATTCTTTCATTTCAGCGGTGTCCGCTACAATATCGGTACTACAACGGAAGCGCATTGCCCCCGTCCAGGCCAGTCCAACTCTGGACTGGTGAGTTCATCCACGGAGTGCTGGAGGAGGCGTACCGTCATTGGCAACAGGACCGTCCGCCTTTCCCGTGGCCTTGCAACCCCACCCCATGGCCGCCTCCACCAACACGTCCCAACAGGCAATCGCATGACATCGGTTTCATTGGCGATGCTGTGGAAGCTAGGCTGGCCGCTGTTGGAAAACGGCCGCGTAATGCCGACGCCCGTCAGATCGCTTACAGGCGCGCCGAGGCCGCGATCAACCTCTTGGGACCGGATCTCTTTCCCCTCATCACCGATGCCGAGCGTCGTATTTCAGGGACTCGACCGATGCCCCAGGTGCCTCGGCAGCGTCCTGCCCGAGGTGATCGGTACGAGTTGACAGGAGTGGTTGACGTCATATCGTACGTTAGTGTGCTCTCCCACCCGCAGAATAGGTTCGTCACAATGCTAAACGCCCATTGCTCAAACTTGAATACACCGTTTGAGGTAATCATTGATTACAAGGCAGAGCGCCGTCCCCCAACGGGTGCGCCCCGGCGCCAGCACCACGAATGGCAGGTATTGACTTATGCCTGGCTCCTCACAAGGCTGCCGCAGGGAACCCCCGTTGGCGCAGCTGTAATTGTGTACCTCAACGAACTCATTCCCTCGCAGGAGGACCTTCAAACTCTCCAGCGAGAGGCGAGAAATGGTTCGACGGATGTAATTCCCCCCCGGGGAAGCCCTGACTACTATGATATCACCCGATGGCGGTCAGGTGCTCCAATTCCTACTCTTTCGGAGGACTACAGGATTGAGAGGGCCATTTGGATTGTCGACGTCTCCCAACAAAGTTTGACGAACGCGGTTAGGCAAATTGACAGCGTAGTTGGTCAGATTGAGGCATCGGCGTGTAACGAACATAATTCGGGAAACATTATATCAAACTGGGCGGCAAACGGATTTGCCCGAGACTGTGTCGCCTGCGACTTCAGGCACTTTTGTCCCGACCCCGCGCCACGCGCCTCGGGGCGCCCTAGGGGACCCTCCGCACCGCCTGCCCCTGGATAAGTCTGTCCAGAAGGGCCCTGAGGTCTTTGCCAGGATTCACAAGTTCTTTCCGGAGAACAAGTGCGATACATACCCGTGTCTGTCCGAGCGTCGAAACATCATAGTGATCGCTGACGAAGTTCACCGTAGCCAGTATGACTTTATCGATGGGTTTGCAAGGCACATGAGGGATGCACTGCCCAATGCCTCTTTTATTGGATTTACTGGTACGCCCATTGAGTTGACGGACAAGAATACCAGGGCTGTATTTCGTGATTACATAAGCATCTATGATATTCAGAGGGCTGTTCAGGATAAAGCCACGGTTCCCATTTTCTATGAGAGCCGGCTGGCAAAGCTGGAGCTTTCAGAAGATGAGAAACCGAAGCTGGATGAGGAGTTTGAGGAGGTCACTGAGGGCGAGGAGGTTGAGCGCAAGGAAAAACTAAAGAGCAAATGGGCACAGCTAGAGGCCCTGGTTGGCACTGAGAAACGAATCAAGCTGATTGCAAGAGATATAGTAAATCATTTTGAACGGCGGCTCGAAGTTATGGATGGTAAGGCAATGATTGTATGTATGAGCCGCAGGATCTGTGTTGAACTCTACAATGCTATAGTATCGCTCAGGCCTCAATGGCATCACCAGGATGATGAAAAGGGTATAATAAAGGTAGTGATGACAGGTTCAGCGTCTGATCCAGTGCAGTGGCAGATGCACATCAGAAATAAACAGAGGCGGGAAGTCCTGGCAAATAAGTTCAGGGATCCAAAAGATCCATTCAAAATAGCCATCGTGCGTGACATGTGGCTTACCGGTTTTGACGTACCCAGCCTCCACACCATGTATATTGACAAGCCAATGCGAGGGCACGGCTTGATGCAGGCAATTGCCAGAGTGAATCGGGTGTACAAAGATAAACCCGGCGGATTGATTGTTGATTATATCGGCATAGCCCATGAGCTCAAGCGCGCGCTGGCCAATTACACTGAAAGCGGTGGCAAAGGCAAAACTGCTATTGATCAGGAAGAAGCCGTGGCAGTCATGCTGGAGAAGTACGAAATTTGCTGTGGACTTTTTCACGGTTTTGACTGGTCTAAATGGATTACCGGGAGCGCTCAGGAACGCCTGAGCGTGCTACCTGCAGCCCAGGAACACATACTTCAACAGGAAGATGGCAAGGCTCGGCTCATCCAGGCAGTAAAAGAGCTTTCCCAGGCGTTCGCGCTTTCCGTGCCACATGAAGAAGCCATTCGTATCAGGGACGACGTAGCCTTTTTTCAGGCGGTCAGATCAGTGTTGATAAAACATGATACTGGTGATCAAAAACCGGCAAAGGAGCTAGATTTTGCAATCCGCCAGATTGTGTCAAAGGCTGTGGTCTCTGACGAAGTGATTGATATTTTTGCTGCTGCAGGGCTCGAGAAGCCGGATATTTCGATCCTTTCCGACGAGTTTCTGGCCGAAGTGAGAGGTATGCCTCAAAAGAACCTAGCAGTGGAAGTGGTAGTGTAACATTTTTTGTGTAAATTTTGAGAGGGGTAGAAAAAAGGGCGCTTTTCCTTTACAAGGGTTTTGACA
>JALVSJ010000024.1 GCA_027024445.1 Desulfobacterales bacterium | reverse complement strand
CTTGCCATCACCTGTCTTTCCAACAACACCATTAGTTACTAGAAATTCCAGTGCTCTCGGTCTGTAATCCTTCATACCAACCTTCAAAATACTTTCCTTGGCATAGGGCAAGGCGACAGCGCTTCTAAAATCCACCGCGCCCCTTTTCTTGAGATCCGACATAATGCTCAAATAAGTTCTTTTAATACGCCACATGGTTATCTTTCGTGAAATCCAAACCGCGCAAAGAAGGCCCGAGACAACCAGTAAAATCTGAATTCGTTCATCCATTGCTAAACACCCTGATTATTTACTAGTATTTACTTGATGTAAGCTGTTTATGTGTTTATATTGCATTCATACGGCACGCCGCCATGATTTACCTCCGTGGCATGGGGCAATGCACATCATATCTTATACTAACCAAACAAGGAGGCCATATCGTGATACCAGAATTCAAGAAAATCTTATATGCAACTGATCTGTCCGAAGGAGCGCGCCGCGCTTTGGGTTATGCAGCCAGTATAGCAAATCGTTTCGGAGCGGGGGTGACTATCCTCCACGTAATCGAGGACACCTCCCCGTACCAGGACAGTCTCGTCATAAATATACTGGGCGAAGAACGCTGGCAGCAACTTCGCGCAGAAAACGAAGAAAAAGTCATCTCCATAATTAGAGACAGGGTAAAAAGTTTCTGCGACGAAGTAAGTAAAGAAATGCCCGCGTGTCCGTTTATCACCGATGAAATTCTGGTGAAAGTAGGCCATCCCGTAGAAGAAATTCTTAAGACAGCCGATTCCATTAATGCTGACCTCGTAGTTGTCGGCGCAAAGGGCCAGGGAGTTGTCGCTGATGCTCTGATAGGCAGCGTATCGCGCAGGGTAGTCCGACGTTGCAAGCGGCCGGTTCTGGTTGTACGACATGAGAAAAAGGACTAGATCACTTTTTCCCTTTCCAGTTCTTTAAGCTGGGAGACGTCCAGGCCTAAAACCTCCCGGTAAACTGTTTCATTGTCAGCCCCAATCGGCCGGCATACCCATTTCACCCTGCCCGGAGTCCTGGCCATGGATTTTAGCGAAGAATTCTGAATGAGCACCTCACCATAATAAGGGTCTTTTACCCGCACAAAAGTGGCTCTTTCCTTCCAGTGCTCTCTTCCCAGAATCTCTAAAGGAGACTCCAGTCTCCCCATGACCACCACTCCTTTGCGGTCAGGCTTTGCATTGTACTCATCCACCATGTTCAGCAGTTCATCTGAGGTAAATCGCACAGTGAATTTCTCTATCTCGTGTTGGATAGTCGGTTGATTCTGGGGGGTCAGCCTCTCTTTTGGTGTCGGAAACATTTCCGCCAGATCCGGCCTGCCCATGATTTCACATAGCCCCTGCCAGCTCGCATCTGCATATGCCCCTATGAAGACGTACCCATCCTTGCACTTTTCATAAGTATAAGGAAACACTGCGTAGTCATAGTTGCCAGCCCTCGGCATCATCTCTTTCTTGATGTGGTAGTACTGCATTATGTAATTGGACATACACATGAGGCCTTCGGGGGGTGAGCAATCCAAGAACTGACCCTTGCCCGTTTTACTGCGGTAAAGCAATGCTGTGTTTATGCCAAAAGCTGCCCAGGCCCCACCAGCATACCATCCCATCCAGTTGCCGTGCTTGAGCGGCTTCTTGTATTCTAGGGGCACTTCAGGATCTAATTCTGGCTCCCCTGTTACCGACATTATAACGCCGCGCGCCTGGTCGATTATATCATATCCTGGCTGAGAGCCATGGACATCCGCCTCGGCCCCCCATTGGCCATAGGTATAGATAGCGCAGTAAATAAGGCGGGGATTTCTTTCGCTGAGCTGAGCGTAACCTATACCCATCTCATGAAGGTAGCCCGGCCTGAAGGTCTCAATCAACACGTCAGAATTTTCCGCCAGCTCCCCCAATAGCTCTTTCCCCTTTTCGGTTTTTATATTAAGCGTGATATGGAGCTTATTGCGCCCCTCTGCCAGATATGCCAGCCCGGCATCCTTCAGCATTATTCCATAGGGGCTCATCTTCCTGGCTATATCTCCCTCAGGAGGCTCTATCCTGATAACCTTGGCCCCTGCTTCGGCCAGCCAGGACGAAGCAAATAGTCCGGCAAAATTTCCGTAGCTGATATCCAATACAACAAGGCCATCCAAGGCCTCTGGTTTCCCTCCCACATCCTGAGGCCTGGTCTGCTCAAACGCCCATTTTGCATATTCCGGGTCAACCGCTACCCCGACTATCCGCCTATCGGTCATTGCCCTTGCCTCCTGCCGAGCGCAATCCCTTTTTACCATCCCAATCTGGTGGTGGATTCTGGCACGGGATTGAGGGGTCCCATTTAAATATTACGCCCTTTGTCTCCAGGTCCTTGATTGCCTTTGTGGAATAACCAAGCACTTTCTTGAAAACATACTCGTTGTCAAATCCCAGTGGCCTGCAAGACCATTTTATCCGGCTGGGCGTAAGGCTCATCCTCGGAGGATAAGCGTGTTCGACCATATATCC
>JALVSJ010000023.1 GCA_027024445.1 Desulfobacterales bacterium | reverse complement strand
AATACTTTCTCATTGAAACATTTGGATTTCATTTTGAATTTGAGCTGTGGCATTTCTCATTTCTAGTTTTGAACGTGTTGAAAAAGCCTTTTTCTGTCACTGCCGCGCCCGCCTGCATCGGGCAGGGAAGCGGGAGTGCATAACATCTTGGGAAAATTGGATTCCCGCCTTCGCGGGAATGACTTGGTAAAGACCATTTTGCCGTGATTCGACAATATCTTTGCTAGCTTTTCCCTTTATTCGCCTAAGCTAAAGCTCGGGACCTCCGGTAACTTGATCCACTTATTAAAATAGAACGTGTAGTCGCCCGTCTTGGTGGGAGTTATCTTGCGATAAACCACGTTGCCGTTCTTATCCACATCCTTTATGACAATGCGTTTGTCCAGCACAGCGGTCCACTTTCTCACGAACAAGAACGTATAGGGTTGCTCCCGGGCAATGATTGCATGAAGCTTGTGGCAGTACTGTACCTGTTTGTCGTGATCGTATTCCTGCCTTATCTTTATTATCAGGTCATCGGCCTCCTTGTTCTTGAATCCCACGAAATTGAGCTGATAGGGGTGAGTCTGACTTGAGTGCCAGATCTGATACAGATCAGGCTCGATACCCATCTGCCAGCCCAGAACGACTGCGTCAAAATCAAGCTTGTCGATGCGTTCCTGGATGAAAACGGACCACTCGATCACATCTGTGCGGACATCTATCCCTATGCGTTTCCAGGCATCCTGGGCAATGGCCAGTATCGCCTTCCGTATGTCATTGCCACTGTTGGTTATTAAGGTGAACTGCAGCCTTTTTCCGTTTTTCTCTAGCCATCCCTGCTTATTACGCCTCCAGCCCGCTTCCTCCAACAACTTCAACGCTCCCTGTGGATCATAAGGGACAGGCCTGATGTTATGATTATAATAGTCGGTCTGCTTAACAAAGGGGCCCGTTATCCTTTCCCCCTGGCCATACAGGACATATTTTATTATCTCATCCACGTTGATGGCCATGCTGAGGGCAAGGCGGACCCGCCTGTCTTTAAATGGTTCCCGCCTCATGTTATAGCCAATATATGTATAACCAAAAGAAGTGCCCGAGAAGCACTGGAATCGGGGGTCGTTTTTGAGCCTTGCTACCTGGTGAGGTTGCACATTGTAGCTGTCCACAGTGCCTGCGTAAAACTCCATCTCCTGCGTCAGCAGATCAGGGATTATTCTAAAAACGTATTCTTTATAGTTGGGTGGCCCTTCCCAGTACTTTTCATTACGATCCAGGATAATATACCTGTCAGCCTTCCATTCCTTGAAAACAAAGGGGCCACACCCGATGGGGTGGCGGTTAAAGCGGCTCTGACGGATGGAAAAATTATTTGGATCCATTCCTCGTTCCACCGCTTCCTTTCGGAGCGCTTCATTGTTCAGGAGATGCTCGGGCAGGATGCCGATGCCCCATGTACTTAACGCTGGCGAATAGAGGCGCTTGTAAATGACCTTAACGGTGAGAGGATCGATAATTTTTACATCCTTGACCGGTTCATAATCAGAGATCCGTGGCGAGAGGTTCTTGGGATTCATAATCGCCTGGTAGGTAAATTTGACGTCCTTGGCAGTAAAGGGATGCCCATCGTGAAACAATACGCCGGGGCGAAGATGGAATAGGATTATTGGATTATGTTCATATGGTGGGATCAATTTCTTGGCTATTGCCTGGAGGGCCTGTTTGGTAGTGCCCCAGGGGACTTTTATAGAACGCCAAGCCGGAAAGGAAGAAAAGTAAGTGCTACCCAGGATTTCGGAGAGGTTATCGAAAAGCGCCTGGTCCACCTTTTTCAGAACAAGCTTTATACGGGCCGGGGCATTGATGACCACCTCTATCTTTTTCTTCCCAATCTTTGCAATGGACTTGAAATGGCGCGGTGGCAGCACCTTTACTTCCTTGATCAATGCCAATGAGGAATTCAAGGCAGGAGAACCATCCCTTGTCTTTATGTGTTCTTTGAGGATGGAGGCTATCTTCTCGGCGCTGAGATCTTTTCTGCCTTGTACCCTGGCAACGGGATTTACATAGAAATATGCCTCTTCATATATTTCCCAGGACTTGGCCAACCTACCGCGAAAATGGAGGTTCTGGTCTCTGTCGATGAGCCCCTCGAATACCAGGGACTCGATCTGGCTGCTGGCAGAGTCAGCAGATAAGATGGGGTTGAGGAGACTGGCATCGCCTATGGAAGCGGTGACATACTGTACCAGGCGCTCAGGGTTACCCTTTGTCTGCTCCTCATAAGTGGGCACCCAGAAATAGGATTGGAGCAAAAAAAGAATGATTGCCGAAGGGACAATAACCAGGAGGCGCTTTATAGTCATTTCACAGTTAGGTTCCCATATGCCACGATGCCAGGTATTTGGCTTGCTCTTCAGTGAGGATGTCAATACGCACACCGAGAGTTTCGAGCTTTAGCCTGGCGATCTCTTTATCTATCTCTTCTGGCACAGCGTATACTTTTCTATCCATTTGACTATGATTCTTTGTCATGAATTCTGCGGAAAGGG
>JALVSJ010000022.1 GCA_027024445.1 Desulfobacterales bacterium | reverse complement strand
TCTCCGAACGACGTGAAACAGGGCCACCATTTCCTCATCATCTAATTCTCTTGGGTGATCTTGTTTCCACCAGTAACAATGCTTGCATCTAAGGTTGCATCGGCTGGTAATATCTATGGCGGCAGCAGCAGGCCTTCTAACAAGCAGCCGACCTGCCATGGAAAAGGTCTTTATGAGTTCAAGCATCGTGATTAGATGGCGATTAAATGGAATCGGGTGACTGAACAAGCAGGTATTAGGCAAAAAAATGGCGGAGAGAGAGGGATTCGAACCCTCGGTGGATCTTTCGACCCACACTCGCTTAGCAGGCGAGCGCCTTCAGCCAGCTCGGCCATCTCTCCGCAGATAAGATCTTATTCAACTGTCAATGGCGGAGGGAGAGTCCTTCAAACTAGGGGCTTAACATATTGAAATTCCAGCAACTCTTCAATGTGATTTTTAAAAATACCCCCAAAAATGCCCCCGATTTCTCTCCTTTCCCTTATCGACCTGTACAAAAGTTTATCTATTCCACACACCTTCGTCAAGCTGAAATAAGAACGGCCTCGTATCAAATGAAACATTCGGCGGGCTTGACCCAATTGAACCGCATATGTTTTTATCCTTTCGAAAAGGGACTTTCACGAACAGTCCACTTCAGAGCCCCTTCCTCATCCAATCCCTTTGGTCGCAAACCGGGACACCATTGAGTTTACATAGCCTGATCGTGTGCCCTGTTCCACCAGTACCTGGTATTTCTGCGTCCACATAAAAAATCCCCACCGTGGCAGGGGCAAGGGACAGTGCCTTTGAGCCAATGACTTTCAAAGCGTCCCTAAGCAGGTACAATGCCTTCACAGTGGATCTATTCTTCACGCGAAGCTTCAAATACAATTTGATAAGTCCTGCAATCTCGGGGGTAGCCTCCACAGCCTGCCGGGAAGCGGCTGTTGATAGCGCAGCACGAACAAAAGTTTCTGACGACCTGTGTATTACTTTTGCCTAGCTCCACGCAAGCGAAGGGTATTTGAAATATTGATACTGCCCCAAGATGGACCGCGAGCCTCCCGGTAGTCGAAAGCGGTACGGGAAGTTCTTATACGCTCAATCTTGCGGCAACATCCTCGTACTCTGGAGCTTTGGCATAAAGTCTTTCAAATTCTGCTCCGGAACTGTGATTATCCCTGACCGATATAGCCGGGAAGCTTGGTCTGAGCATACCTGGAGTGGGATACGAGGTGAGCAGAGAGAGCTGCTGGCAACGATAAAGGACCTTGTTATGGCATTTATTTAGTTTCTTAAGGGCTTCCCCCTTTCCGTCCCCCTTTCCTGGATACTCATTTTTCCAACAGCAGTTCCATTTGTGTAATAAAACCACCTGCCTGATCAAGGAATTCTTTGACTTCTTCCTGATCAAAGGAGCGAAGTGGCTGGTAGTCCCCTTCATGGCGGCTATCAAAGATCTTGTTGTAAAATTTCCCCCAATTGGCCTCTATTAGCCCGGTCTTGATCAGATCTTTGTGTAAAGCAGCCTTCACTCCAGTATGTTTTTTAAATTTTTGCCCCCGGTCTAGCAAAACCGCCGTCAAAGCATAAAAGCATGCATAATACAAATTCCGTACCGCTATCCCATATCTCTCTGACTCATAGTCGCTCTGGGCTGCTTCCATAGACTCATTGGCTTTTTCCATCCAATACTTGATGAGTATCTTTTTATGTTCTTCATCCTTTTCAATCATTAAATGGTAACCCCTTCTCGATCTATCTCTTCATGTATGGGCAGGACAGATCTTGGCCCTGCGTTCCAATCTGTCGCCGAGTTAACTATAATGCTAATCACTACGTCATATTTCATTTCTATCTCAAAAAGAGCTTCTACAATAGAATGGCGCTCCCTCCAGTGGATGGGTCTAGTGGTGAGCAGAAGCAGGTCAATATCCGATTCAGGGTCATCATCACCCCGCACCTTGGAGCCAAACAAGATTACTTCTTTTATAGGAAATCTTCGTTTGAGCATTCGGGTGGCCTCGCATATAGCCTCTTTCTCATTATTCTTGAGTGAAAGGTCATCTAAGGTTCTCATATAAGCCTCCCAGAATACACAAAAACCCAAAGCACAGTTTTGCTCTCGGCTACGAATAAGTCCCGTTACCTCTCTAGTACTCTTTTAACAGAAAGGGTTAATTTAATAAAGTCCCAGATTCATCAGCCTTCCTTGCTCCTTTCTGAAGCGAGCTTGGAAGCCAGCGGGAACGGGAATGCCCCCTTAAAATACCAGTCATTCTTGGATAACTCCGAATAAATTACCTAAACAACGTTTGACGTCAAATGGGTAAAGATTCAGCAACAGATTAATAATAATGAAGATATTTGGCGATAGGGTTGTAGCAGTGGAGGGAAAAAGGGAGGCTCTAGTACGCCGTGTACTTGTCTGCTTTGCCTTTGGCCTTGTCCACAGGATATTTTTTCTCGTTGATTTTGACTTTCTCAAGGATGATCTCCGAGGGATTAAACCCAAACTCGTGGGCCATAGTAAGGGCATATATGAGGATATCTCCCAGTTCCTCTTTTACACGTTGCCTTTGTTCAGCATCACTTTTTATGAACTCTACCTCATCCTGAGTTTTCCATTGAAAGATTTCCAGCAATTCCCCTGCCTCAAGCGAGAGAGAAATGGCAAGGTCTTTGGGGTTATGATACTTGCCCCAATCCCGCTGATCCCTAAAGCGAATTACTTTTTCCTGCAACTCTCTTATGTCCATATGCTTCCCTTAAAATGAGTTTTGACATTGTTGAAAAAGCCCTTTTTTCTGTCACTCCCGCCTCTGCCTGATGATAGGCAGCTAAGATGGAATCTGTCGGCCAAAAGGTCCTGATCCAGTGGGATTTGATCGTCAAACTGACCCATTTCCCGTCGGCAATGGCCGAAAAGAGTTCATCAAGGTCATCCTTGACGATTCTTATCCACTCCGTCACGTCCCTGGGGACCTTCGCTTGAGCACCAATATCCTGAATTTCGAGTAGCGTATTACGGATATCTTCAAGACTCCTGAGGCCCTCCATTGATTTATTTCCAATCTTTCCGCCACATCTTCATAGTCGGAAGCCTCAGCATAAAGTCTTTCAAATTCTGCCCGGCCACGTCTGTCTCAGCTAATGCTCCTAAAGACTAAGATACGCTATTACGCGGAGGAGGGAGGAACCCATCGGATCTGTCTTTTTCTTTGTCGAAGGGGCTTAGCACAGGATTATTTCTGGGGCTTTTGCTGCTTCGAGGAGGTCTGCTTGGGGAGATTGGCGAACCTTTCTTTGAAGTAGGCTTCGGCCTTTCTGCCTGCCTCTTGAAACTCCCGCCTCAGCGAGTCGATTTCTGAGTCTGTCAACATCCTTATAGCGGGAGAGTTCCCGGAGTTGGCTTTGCGTGAGGGTTTCGAGGTCTTCTGCAATTCCATGTTCTTGGAGTAGTCTTTCAAGGTTTTTCCTCCCTATGTTTTGCTCGATTTTATCAAGCGTTGGCTGGGAAGGCTTGGACATAACACAAGAGGCAGTCATTATACTGGCCAGGCCTTCGCTGACCCCTCCCGTAAACACTATCTAGCTGCGAGATCCCTATTGGTTGCGGTGCTGACTACAAAATCATCAACTGGAACTCACAGCGAAGTTGAACTTTAGCTTCGGATATAGCAAGTATCGCCGCCGTCCCTACCAACGTGCAAGGCCTAACATTCGTCCATATAGTCTATAGAAGGCATCTAATAGATCGGCAGGGTTTACTTCATCAACGCCTATATTAGCGATTCCAGAAAGAGCATCAGGTGTTGTTCCTTCAGTTCTTGCGCCACGCCCTCCTTCGTTAGCTCTTGGTCCAGGTCTTCCTCCTTCAGACCCAGGTCGCGCTTGAACTCCTCCAGGCTGATTCTCTTGTTCAATAGCAGGTGCATTACCCCCGCCTCGTTCGCTAGGGGCGGATTCTCCCACTCCATGAGCAGTTGAGCCACGTCCTCCGGGCTTGGATTCGGCAGACTCAGTTGTTTGAACCCCGGTAGCCGGTTGTCCAGAAGATACAGGACCTCCTCCATGCTCTGCTCCTTCGCCTCGTCCTCCACCAGGTAGGCCAGTTTCGCCTCGTACTGGCTTAGATACTGCTTCTCCTGCTCCCTGTTCAGGGGCCATGGTAGGCCGAGGACTAGGCTGAGATGCTGGTTCCTCCATAGACCCATCGGCGGCAGCCAGACTTGTTGGTCGTCCACTGTATATCCTCCCTGTCTCTGATACTAATTCATCAATGGTCTTTACGCGCTGAAACTCTGCGCGGTTAGAAGGATCGGCTGTTGTGAAGGTGTTGGTGGCCCCTGCGGTTTTCTTTCCGTCAATGACAATGAGCCGCACAGGAAAGCTCGTTCCCTGCCTTGCGTACTCCTTGCCCCGAATGTTGATGTTACGTATAACATTATAATTTTTGTTGAGATAATTCAAGAAAATTCGGTCGGCATTACTCATCTTGCCCTTTTCAAAGTTATAACCACCGATCAGGAAAGCGGCCTTACCTGTTGGGCTCATGGCCTTGAGTGCGTCAATCACTATCTTGTGTTCCAGCTTCTGTATCTCAAAACCATCTATCTTTTCCCATTCTTCAGAGCCAAAGGGCGGATTGGCAATAACGGCTTCCATGGAGCCAGGGTGGACAACTTTATCTTTGCTCACGGCCACCTTGCCGTCTTTGTCGCTTACATTGAAGCCCTGATCTTCAAGGATTTGCCGCCTGGTCTCGTCCAACTCGTTGGCAAAAACCGTGCGCGGGTTTGCCGCTGTAAGCAGTGATCCGGTTCCAGCCGTAGGCTCATAGACCGCCGTATTTGGCCCGATCCCTATCATTATTTGCATCAGATAGGCCAGATGTATGGGCGTTGAGTATGCCTGGTTCCTTACGCTGGTAGATGTCCGTGTAGCGAGGTTGGGCTGCCACTTGTAGAGGCGCTTGAGGTCTTTATATACTTCTTGGTACGGTCTGCCTTTACCTTTCTGAGCGATTTCACGGGCCTTGCGGATAATAGCATATTCAAAGGCTTCCTCAACGTCTTTGTGGCTGTATTTCGGATTTTTGATGAGTTCAGGTCTTGTGATCCCGAATAGCTCTACCACAATCTTTTGCAGCCCCACCTTGTTAAGAGGCTTCTTACTCAGATCAATGAGGCCCTCGAAGCGTTTGGCGAGCGCGGGGACGTTGATGTTTTCAGGGGTTCCAATATCCTGTTCTAAAGGTGGGCCTTTTTCTACCTCAGGCTCTTCAGCTTCGGTCTCTTGTTCGGGGGAAAGCTGGACCACCACTCCCGGAGGGACTTCTCCCCGTCCGGCCCTTTCACCAGTAGATAGACGCTTGCTTTTATGTGCTTGGAGGGCTTTTTCTGCTTCTTCTTCTGTGTTTCCAATGCCATAGCTAAACCCCAATGTAACTGATGCCTTCATTCCACCGGCGAATGTGGCAATCAGCGGATTGTTGTTAAGGTACTCAATGGCTTTCTCAAAAGCCTTTATAAGCTGCCCGGCTGTATCAGCCTGAGCCTTAAACTCATCACCGCTTATATGGAACAGATCATCAACGGGCAAGCCCGAAGCTCCGGGCTCGCCTGCCACGGCCTTGAACAACTGGCAATCAAATCTGTACCATAACAATATATCCTTCTAGGACATCGACATCTATGGCAATCATATTAGCCTTTTTCTTCGACTTCTTCATACCAGACATAAAACCCATCTTTTCGGTATTCACACCTGAGCCAGTCCACACCCATGTCTATTTCATGTGGTTCCAATTTTTTGCTTCCCCCGTTGCTCTTATTCGTGGCGTATTTCCAGAAATCAAAGGCAACAAAGTCTTCTCCCGGTTTCAACCCATCGGAGATTAGATCATCAAGCTGGTAATCTATTTCGCTACTCCCCATTGTACAGGTGACCGTAATGAATGCATTGGAGCGAGCATGGTATTTCAGTGCAAATTCACTTAGGTTGAAACCCTTTTCCCTGCAGGCACGGTTCTTAATCACAATGGTGAAGAAACTGCACTCGAATTCCTCAATGCTGTAGTCATAGGCAACATAAAAATCCATGTCTCTTTCCTCCTCTTCCTGTCTCTGGATTTCGGATAAGATCCAAAGGTACGAAATTATTTTATCGATCCGAGGAATTTATCGGCCAAGTCAGTTATCCTTGCTCCGTTACTCACTTTGTTTTTCCATCTCACAGATATGGCTCCCTCTCCCCAGTAGGCTCCCAGTATTCTTCCTGCCACTGCACCTGCCGTGTCCTTGTCAAAGGACTCATCGAGTGTCTTGATCAATCCCTCCTCAAACCCTGGCAACTCATCCCACCTCTTGCCTTCGGCCATCCCGAGGCACAACTCGAATACCTGCCTCCACATCCACAGCCCTGTGCTTGGGTGAACCGAATAGTGCTCTGAGTACCTCTTTGATAAATAATCTCCGTACCTCTCCTGGTAATCTGGGAGGAGCTGCAAGGGATTGAAAAGCCTCTGTGGCACGGTCCTGTCACCTCGCAGTATGGACCTTATGGCGAGGGCACACTCAACAGCAGGCAAAACTGCCAGTTCATGCACATGGGTTATCCGGGCAGCCTGGAGGGCAAGCCTGGCCGATTGCTCCTCGTCATAGCCCTTGAGGTGGCAGTAGATGCCCACGGGCGTTATCCTCATAAGCGCACCATTTGCCCATGAGGTCTCATCTGTCTTTCGGTACCTTGCAGAATAGAGCACTGTTTTCCCGGCCCTCAGGCACTCACTGCTCCCTGCCCACCTGTAGAATTCTTCCCTGAAGGCCCTCTCCACGCCCTGCTCCCCTGCCTCTACTTTGATAAGAGCCCTGCATGTGGCAAGGGTCATCCCGGTATCATCTGTCCAGGTCCCGGCAGGGTAGCTCTGGTATGGAACAAAGTCCCTGATACTTCCGCCCATTTTCTCGATTGCCTGGTTGGTCTCCCCTGGCCCCAGGTGCTCGAATGGGGCCCCGAGGGCATCGCCAATTGCAACCCCCAGAAGTCAACCTCTTGCCCTGTCTCTGAGCTTCATGAGATCATCGTTCATGTCATCCTCCCTAAATGAAAAAACCCGTTGCCAAATGCTCAGCAACGGGTTCGTGTTTTTCTTTACCGGCATTTTAGCAACATCGTTTTACGTGGGATGCAAGCAGCCACAAATCCACCCACGATATTCAATTGTCTAATTTCTCCCAGGTGGGGACCTGGGCCAACAATGAAAAAGGCCTCCGAAAGGAGGCCTCATGAAAGCGATCACTTTGTTCACCATCATGGTTCCCTTTCGGGCTGGCTTTGGCACCTTACCCTGAGGGCAGGTTGCCGGGCGGTCAACGGGCCAGTTCCCTCGCGCCACTCTTCATGATTTTTTTATACTTATACTCTATCAGCCTCCAATGGTCAAGGTATTTTTGCTATTGCGCAAATTGACTATGTCCGATACACAAAGAGACGATTGATAACGTATAAAATTTTTCGCACATTTTGAGGCGCCTGTCTACCGAGCCAGGTAGAGTGGCCCCGATATGGTTAAATGGAAGCTGAGAGAAACAACCATTTAACCTATCGAAAGGAGGCCACCATGAAAGACAGCGTACCTCAAAAACTCAGTAATGTCATTCAAATTGATGAGAGCAGGATAAGGGATCATTTGGGAGAACTTGTCAGGGACACCGTGGAAGAGACCTTGAATAAATTGCTAGATGCAGAAGCCGAGCAACTTTGCAATGCAGCTCGCTATGAA
>JALVSJ010000021.1 GCA_027024445.1 Desulfobacterales bacterium | reverse complement strand
TACTGGGCCACCTTGATGACGAAGCGGAAGAGCACTGCTCCGTATCCTCCCAGCAGCCCTATAACAGCGGCAATTATGAGGATATACAGGCGCTCGTCGATCCGGTATTTCTTCAGCCTTGGCAAGAGCTCATGACGGGATAAATTAGGCATGCGCCACAGGTACCCTGCTATTGGTTGTAAAATGAGGGGCTCCGGACCAGTCTGGACCATAATCTAATAAAACCAGATGCAATTGCAAGGAAAAGAATTCTATTTTTTTAGGGACAAGGCCGAAAAAGCTTGCTTTTTTTGAAAAAGGGTTTATGGTTAAAGGGTCCGTCAAGGGAGGAGTCCCGGGCGGGGAGTGGTTTCGTACTCAGGAAGGATCCATCTGTCAGAGTGGCCCCTGAAGTTTGGAACCAGGAAAATCAAAGAAAGAAAGGGGGTGTCATTATGGCAAATGGAATCGTGAAGTGGTTTAGTGACCAGAAAGGCTATGGCTTCATCGAACAGGAAGATGGCCCTGATGTATTTGTACATCATACCGGGATCAACGGTAGCGGTTTCAAGACCTTGCGTGAGGGCGACAGAGTCACCTTTGACATCGAGCAGGGAACAAAAGGACCCGCAGCAGTTAACGTAACCGTTGTCCAACCAGACTAGACCAGAAGAAAAGGCGCTTGACCGTGTGGCCAGGCGCCTTCTTTTTTTTCTGTCCCATCACCCTTACAGGCTTTAGGAAGTTACATCTCTGTTCATCTTTCCGCTTACATAGCCTTCAAGATCTAGAGAAATATAATTGAATCCTATGTCCTTAAAGGCCTCCACTACCTTTGCTCTCAGGCCTCTTTCCATGAGCCTTTCTATCTCTTCAGCCCCAACTTCTATCCTTGCAAGCGTTCCGTGGTGTCTGACCCGTATCTGCCTGAAGCCCATCTTTTCCAGAATATCCTCGGCCTTCTCCACCATCTCAAGTTTTTCCGGTGTTATGGTCTCACCATAGGGGATCCTTGCAGCCAGGCAGCTCATGGAAGGCTGGTCCCACGTGGCCAGTCCCATCTCCCTGGATAGATACCTTATCTCATCTTTGCCAAGGCCAGCCTCCATCAGTGGGGCAACAGCTCCCAACTCGTTTGCAGCCCTCAGTCCCGGCCTGAAATCGGCTAGATCATCTCTATTGGCCCCGTGGGCAACATGGGCAATACCATGGTCTGCGGCGATCTCAAGGAGTTGCCCAATCAAGCCCTTCTTACAGAAATAACACCGCTCCGGCGGATTTGAAACAAACCCTGCATCCTCCATCTCATTGGACTTGATCACAAGGTGGCGGATGTTGCGGGCTCGGGCGAAGGCTGTGGCCCCCTCCTCCTCTCTGCAAGGATAAGTAGGAGAACGCGCAGTGACAGCGAGTACATTCTCCTTACCCATCACCTCTGCGGCCACCGCCAGCAGGAAGGTGCTGTCTACCCCTCCTGAGAAGGCAATGACAACAGAACCAAGCTCCCTCAAGCGGGCTCTCAGCCTGTCAGCTTTTTTTCTTATTTCCTCCAGGGCTTTTGGGCCCGGGCTTTCTCTCACTTTTCTTCCCTATAAGTCTTTGCTGGTCTGTGATAAATGCCCTGGCATTCCACCTGGATATAACGAATACCCATGGGTTGAGGCGTTGGTTAGTTGCTGGGCCTTCAATTTCATCTCAACGGACGCGGGCTTGTTTCGCTCCTTATGGCCCTTTTCTTTATCTTTGTCAGAATCTGCTTCCCTGGGTGGCGGGGGCCGATGGTAGTCAACGCTTATCTTAACATAGTATTGATCTTTGCCATCTCGTTTCGATTTTCCCGGAAAGATCTTATAGCGTATCCCGTTGAATAGTTCATATGCAACATAGCGGCTGCCCTGCACCCCAAGGCTTGAGGGCTTTGCCTTGGGATCGGCCACATCCAGGAGGCCGAGGAAAGAAATTCCCCTCTCAAGTCTGCCCACTTCAGAGTCGTTCAACTCCTTGCCCTTTAGTGGCCCTACCGGTAGCAGCCTTTCCCCTTCCTTCTCGCGCTCAAATGAATAGATTAGTCTTCCATCGCGGTTGACAGCATAGATCTTTCTAATCTCCTCAGGCTGAATCTTGATCCCCCATGCCTTGAACAGTCCCTTGAGGTTCGAACTGGAAGGCTGAAACAGGTTTCTTCGACCCTGAGACCGATCCGAAATACAGAAAGGATCAACGAACACTATTGCGTTTATCATGGTCCTTACTTCGTGCTTCTGGTTTGGATCTAGGCAGCTATCCCATAAGACTTCTCGCCTTCAGCGAGTCTTTCAGGATGTCGTGCCCCCCTATAATGGCCGTGCCAGAGCTAGGAGGCAAGAACCCGGTTATCATGCGCATGGTGGTGGACTTACCTGCGGCATTGGGTCCCAGGAAACCCAGGACCTCCCCCTTGTCCACGCTAAACGATATATTGTCTACTGCGACTACCTCGCCAAAGGTCTTGGATAGGTTTCTTACTTCTATCATTTCCTATCTCCCCGAGAACCTTAAATTACCTGTTGCCAGATC
>JALVSJ010000020.1 GCA_027024445.1 Desulfobacterales bacterium | reverse complement strand
GTCAACGTATCTCGGGTTCAGCCTTACATCAACGTCAAATGCTCCTGGCTCTCCGCTTACATTGACGACTTCTGCCATCGTGAAGTACTTGATCTTCGGATTCGTTCTGATTCTCCTGAAAATTATCTCCAATCCGCAGTATGGTGGGCAAAGCTTTGGGAAGTATCGATAAAGCTGTGCAACTCTTCCACCGAGATAGGGTCTTTTTTCAATCAGATAAACATCGTAGCCAGCCTCTGAAGCCTCTAAGGCGGCACTCAAACCGGCCATGCCACCCCCAATAACCAAAATATTCCCGCTTAGCGCCCCTGACGGAATACTATCCCTCATGTTATGCCTCCCTGTTTTTAACCTCCCGATTTTTCAATCCAATAACTTAAAAGCTTTATCTTATTCGATATTTCATTCAATCTAAATAAAAGGCGTTCAATAAAACTAAGAACCAAAAAGAAATCAAAACAAAAATAACGCGGTGAAGGGGGTCTGGAGATAAAAAAATTGGAAGGTTTACCCAACCCCCATTCACGCATCTTACCGCCTTTATTCTTTACTCTGGAACTAGCTGGATATAAGGCCTTTCGATAATTTCCCACTCGTTGGTCTGCGGGTTGTATCTGACGTTGACGAACTTTCTCCAGTTCTCATCGTCAAGGTCTGGATAGTCAGCTCTGTAGACGTAGCCCGGATACCTTGTCTCCTTCCTTGCAAGGATCGTTCTTGCGTGAGCTTCTGCTACCCACATCCTGTGGATGTTCTCCCAGCACCTCATGAGCTCGTGGAGATCCTCGGCCGCAAGCTTCTCACTGTCCTCCTTGAGGAACTGCAGAAGCTTCAGCAAGTGGGTTAGCATTTTTTCGCTGGTTGAGTAGTAGGTGAAAGCTCCACCGCAGTACTCGCACATCATCTTCTGCAATCTGAACATGAACATCTTTGGCCTGATGTAGTTCGGGTTAACCTCTGGCCTTGTTGTTGCGTTCTTATACTGCTCAAAGAGATTCAATGGCCTGTAAACGAGCTCCTTCAACTGATTAATCCTATCTTCACTGACAGAGGGCGTGTAGTCCTTGTTATCTCTCACAAACCTGACTGCAGCTTTGGCCGCGATTCTACCTTCGGTGAACGAACCGCTTGAGAACTTGTGTCCGCTTGCTCCGGCTCCATCACCGCATGTGAAGAGGCCCATCACGGTGGTCATTCTATTGTAGTGGGCCGGGAAGGCGTCCTTGTACTCATCGGGCATCGCATCTGAGGGTCCGCAAACCCATGCACCGCTTGCTCCAGCGTGAGAGCCTATGAAGTAGGGCTCTGCTGGCATGATTTCAGATGGTTCCTGAGCTGGATCGATGTTCATTGCAGCCCAGAGCAAAGCCTGGCTTATCGTCATATCGAGGAAGTCTTCCCATGCTTCACTCTCAAGTTCCTTGAATTTCTTCTTCCTCGCCTTCTCGTCCGGAATCTCCTCTGCCAGAGCCTTGATAGCTTCAGGCGTTCTCATGTAAATCGGGCCTTTTCCTTCCCTCATGTCAAGTAGCATTGCATGGTTTCTCAGGCAGGTCGGCATTGGCTGCATCGAACCATAGGGCTGGAACTTCTCAACCTCAGCCTTCCTTGTGACCATGTATTCCTCTCCATAGGCATTAGTCGCCTTGGATCTGAACAGCAGGAACCATGCACCAACTGGCCCGTATCCGTCCTTGTATCGAGCAGGAACGAATCTGACATCCATGCATGTTAGCTCAGCACCAACCTGAGCCATTAAAGCATAGGTTGAACCTGCATTCCAAGGTGGGTACCATGCTCTGCCAAGTCCCTCACCGGTTGACCTTGGCCTGAATACGTGGACAGCTCCACCCATTGCAGCTATGACTGCTTTTGCCTTGAAGACGTAGAATACATCTTCTCTAACGCTAAAGCCGACAGCTCCACAGACCCTATTCGGGTCGTTGTCATCTGTCAGCAAGTGGGTAATCATGACCCTCTCATAGATGTTGTCCATTCCAAGGGCGCTCTTTGCAGCTTCAGCGACTATGACCTTGTAGCTCTCACCATTTATCATGACCTGCCATGGGCCTTCTCTAACGTACTTTCCATCTTTGTCCTTCCAGATTGGTAATCCCCACTTCTCGAAAAGGTGAACGGTCGAGTCCACGTGTCTTGCAATGTCATAAACCAGATCTTCTCTGATTATACCCATAAGATCAGTTCTCACGTACTTGACGAAGTCTTCTGGCTTCCACTGTCCGTAGCTTGCTCTTCCGCTCATGCCGAGATAGGTGTTTATAGCGGAAAGACCCATAGCAACTGCTCCACTTCTGTCGATTGCAGCTTTATCAACAAGCGTAACCTTCAACCCAAGTGGCTTTGCCCAGTAAGATGCCTCGACTGCTGCACCGCAGCCTGACATTCCTCCACCGAGTATCAAAACATCGGTCTCAACTTCCCTAACTTCAGCTTCATATGGCATATTCTACACCTCCAATTTACTTCTTAAACACTGGAAATTCCACTTCCAGTGTGTCTGGCTCTGAGAATAGGAGTT
>JALVSJ010000019.1 GCA_027024445.1 Desulfobacterales bacterium | reverse complement strand
CATTTGATCTTATCCACTTCCGCTTCAATAGCCGCGTCAGTCTCCCCACGGTGGCCAACAGCAACCACCCAATAGCCCATTTTCTTAGCCCCCCTGGCCACCAGGAGGGGGAATTGACCGCCCCCTGCAATAAGACCGAGCACCCCTTTTCCTTGTACCAATTATCCTTGCTCCTTTAGGTCCGACCTTTCATCTACCTGAGAATCCCTCGCCTTGATCCATTAAAAAAACTAAGCAAAATTTCCAGCTCCGGAAATGGCTCCAATTCCTTTCTCACCTGGGCAATACCCTCACTGAACCGCCTGTTCTCCCTCCATATGATCCGATATGCCCTTTTCAGTCCATCAATCGCCTCTCTGGAAAATCCCATTCTGGCCAGCCCCTTCCTATTGATGCCATAAAGCCTGGCCCGGGGGCCAGCAGTAATCATAAAGGGCGGAACATCTCTGTCAACCCCTGACTTGCCTCCCACGAAGGCATACGTCCCAATCCGCACAAACTGGTGCACTGCCACCAGCCCTCCTACAACTGCATTGTCTCCTATGGTAATATGGCCTCCCAACGTTGCAACATTAGCCATAATTACCCTGTTGCCAAGTATGCAATCATGGGCAATATGGGCATAGGCCATTACATAATTCTCATTGCCAATCACCGTCTTCCACTCTTCCTTCGTGGTTGCCCTGTTTATGGTCACGTATTCTCTTATTATGTTATCATTACCAATGATCAGCCGGGTGTCCTCGCCCTTATAGCCTATGTCTTGAGGAGGCGTCCCGATTGAAGAGAAGGGATATATTTTATTTCGCTCCCCTATTTCAGTGTGGCCCTCTATGACAACATGGGCACCGATCACAGTATCACGCCCAACCTTTACGTTGGGCCCTATGGAACTGTAGGGTCCTATCTTCACCCCTTCTGCCAGTTCTGCTTTTGGGCTTACTACCGCCGATGGATGAATCTCCATATACCTTGTCCCTTGGTTATTAGTTATTGGTTACTGGTTATTCCATATTCCTTTATGCTATAGTAGCCGTAAGTTCTGCCTCTGCAACCAGCTCAGAGTTAACATACGCCTTACCCGCCATTTTCCACACCCTGGAACCAGTTCGCAAGGCCTCAAGCTCGAATCTGATCTGGTCCCCTGGAATTACAGGCCTGCGGAACTTTACCTTATCCATTGCCATAAAGAAGATGTTGCTTTCCTGGTTTTCCATTGCTCCTGGTACAGAAAGCCTGGCCAAGACCCCTCCCACCTGGGCCATGGCTTCAATTATTAACACTCCGGGCATTATGGGGTTGCCAGGAAAATGACCCTGAAAAAAAGGCTCGTTGGCCGTTACATTTTTTATGCCTATGACCCTCTTTCCCTCCTCTAATGCGACAATCCTATCCACCAACAAGAAAGGATATCTATGAGGCAATATCTTGATAATGTCCTTGTAATTTATGGGTAGGTCCATGGGACTATTCTCCTTTATCAAGGTTATCAAGGCGTTTTTCAAATGAGCCCAGCCTCTTTTCCAGCTCTCTTATCTTTTCGTTTAGTTGAGGTAATTTACCCACAATTCCCATACTCCGGAGCCAGCGTCTGTGGGCAATTGCTGGCGTTCCCGAGACAATTTCCCCTGAAGGCACTGACTTTGCCACACCTGACTGAGACGCAATCATAACCCCATCACCTATTTCGAGATGATCAGCTATGCCCACCTGCCCTCCTATTATGACTCCTTTGCCCACTGTCACACTACCGGAAATTCCCGCCTGTGCAACGACTATGGTATTCTCTCCTATGACCACGTTATGGGCTATCTGCACCAAATTGTCTGTCTTCACACCTCTTTTGATCAAGGTGCTCCCAAAAGTGGCCCTGTCAATGCAACAATTGGCGCCTATCTCCACCTGATCCTCGATACGGACATTTCCCAGTTGAGGAATCTTGATTGAAGCGCCTTCCTCCTGTACAAAACCAAATCCGTCACTTCCGATGACTGTCCCAGAATGTATGATCACTTCGGAGCCAATTACTGTGTTTTCCAGTATTGTTACATTGGGATAGATGACTGTTCTGCATCCTATGGAGACATCCTTTCCCACATACACTCCGGGAAAAAGAATCGTCTCATCACCGATTTCGCTCCGCTCGCTAACATAAACAAAGGGGTAGATGGATACAGAGTTTCCGATCAGAGCGCTCTTGTGCACGAAGGCTTCCTTGCTAATTCCAGGGTATCTGGGAACAGGAGGAGCGAACAAGGCAGCCAGCTTGACGTATGCCCTCTCGGGGTTCTCTACCAGGATCTGCGGGCCATTGAAGCCGGCAGTTTTTTCCTTCACTAAGATGGCTCTCGCCCGCGTCCTGGGCAGAAGATCCTTGTATCGTGAAGAAAAATAGAACGAGATGTCAGATTCGCTGGCCTGGTCAAGGGAATTGATACCTTTTACCTCGAGCTGTGCATCCCCCTCGACTCTGCCATCTACAAGTCTAGCAATTTCTTCCAGAGTTAAGGCCATGACAGCATTCCTATATCTTTGCTATTTATCTCCTGCTTTCATCTTGTCATAGGCTGCGATTACTTTGTCTGTGATATCTATGCTGTCCTTGTAGTACATCAAGCCTATGGTCCCTTTTTCAAGGATCAATGTAAAGCCTTCCTTATCCCCTATGTCCCCAACGATTTTTTCAAGATTCTTGCCAACCATACGCCTTGCGTCATCCTTGGCCTCTCTTATTTCCTGGGTAAACTCATTATAAAGGTACTGATAATATCTCTTCTTCTTCTCCAACTCCCTTTGTTTGTCCTCTTTCGCATCCAGGCTTAGCATCAGGCTTTGTTTCTTGAGCTCCTCTTCCAGCTTCATCACCTCTTGCTTTTGTTCATCGAGTTTTTTTCTGAGCTCGGTGAATCGTTTTTCAAGTTTCAGTCTTATTTTCTGAAAAGCTACCGAATTCTGCTGAAATTTATCCATATCCACTACTCCGATCTTACATGTTTGCTCAGCGCCCCACACTGAACTGACTGTCAACAATACCAAAGCTACAATAGCCAAGATAACCTTTTTCATCCTAACCTCCTTTTCATGTTTTTCACATACCTGACAGTCTTACTTAAGTATCTTTGAACGACATTTATCGTTCCCCAAGACCACCCTCTACTTCTTTAGAACGTGCCTCCAATGGAGAATTCCCAATTGCCAGACGGTTCATCTTCCTTCGGGCCTAGAACCTTTCCATATTCCAGTCTCAAGGGCCCCAATGGTGAATACCACCGTATTCCTGTTCCCACCGATTTCTTTATCCCACTAAAAGAGTAGCTTTCCTCTTTACTGAAAACATTGCCCATATCCATAAAAAACAAGCCCACAATTCCCGCCTCTTTAAACAGAGGAAAGCGATATTCCAGGTTATAGATCATCATTTTTTCGCCACCTATCCGATCTCCAGTGGCAGGATCTTTTGGTGAAATACTTGCGTAGTCAAACCCGCGTACAGTATTAAGCCCACCTATCCTAAACTTCTGGTAGACGGGCAGTTTCCCTCCAGAGCGCTTCGTTATATATCCCCATCTACCCTGAACCACAAAAACTGTGTCCCACCATAGGGGAAAATACCAGGCAGAACGGCCAAGATATTTGTTAAAAGCCACATCTCCTGCCAAAATGCCTCCGGCATATTCAAAGGAGATACTGTTTACTGAGCCCCTAGTGGTGTTCCAAAATCTGTCCCGGCTGTCGCGCTTTACTACAAACGTCATACTGCTTGTCACGTTTCTCCCTTGCATATCTCTTATCTCAAGGGCAGCATTATCAGCAACATCCGTGACATTGGCTCGATCCCATGCGTAAGTGACGGAGCCCCGAGTATACTCATCGATACCTAAGGGGAACCCTGTTCCCAATTCAGCACCAAGGCTATCCTTTGTATATTCGTCATACTCTCTTTCCCACTTGTACACGTTGACTCTGCCTGAAATTGGTCTGTCGAACAACCATGGCTCAACGAATGTTATGTCAAACTCATTGGACTTGGAGCCAATATTAGCTTTAACGCTTAACTTCTGACCTCTACCAAGGAAGTTAGACTCGGCCACTTGAGCCATTACCATCACCTTATCAACCGAGCTGTACCCAACTCCGAAGCTAAAGGTACCCGTGGGCTTTTCCTTGACATTGATATCAAGAACCATACTATCTTCTTTTCTTCCCTTGCGGGGCTGCACATCAACATTTTCAAAATATCCCAGCCTTTGGAGATTCCACATACTTTGCCTCAGTTTGCTTCCACTGAAATAGTCTCCCTCAGCCACTTTCAGTTCCCGTCGGATAACTTTATCCCTGGTGACAGTGTTGCCCGCAATATTGATCCTTTCAAATTTGACCCTTGCACCTTTTGAAATTACGTAAACCACGTTTATTGTCTTTGTCTTATCGTCTTCTTGAATCCTAGGGGTTACCTCCGCGTAAGCATATCCTTGGTCCATGTAGATTTCCTTTAAATGAAGAAGATCTTTTCTCAGAGTCTCACGATTAAAGTATTTTTCTTTCTTTATTCTTATCTCCTTCAAGAGTTCCTTTTCCTCCTTAATCAGATCACCTGTTACGGAGACCTGCCCCACTTTATACTGGGGCCCCTCGTGAACCTCAATCGTTATATATATGCCTTCGCCTTCTTTATAGGTTATCTTGGGCTCACCCACTTTAGCTTTTGCGAATCCGTGATTGTGGTAAAAAGAATTGATTTTCTGTACATCGAACTCCAGTTTTTTTCTATCCAGTACGCCTGACTTGCTCAACCAAGAAAAGAATCCTCTCTCCTTGGTCTTCATGAGATCCTTCAGGTCATCATCACTGAATTTCTTGTTCCCAACAAATTGTATTTTCTTAATATAGACCTTTTCGTTCTCCCTTATCTTATATCTGACCAGCACCTCATTGTTGGGAAGGGGGTCTACTTCGGACTGGATCTCTACCGCATAATATCCCTTTTGCCTGTAGTATTCCTTCAGCCTGTTAACGCTTTGCTTCACCTCGTAAGGGTTATAGATTGAATAAAGGCTGATACCTATCTCCTTTTTCAGATCGTCCTTGTCCACATGCTTATTGCCTTCAAAAACGATTTGCCCTATGGAGGGTTTCTCCATCACGTGGAAAATAACTTCCTTTCCCCCGGGGGCGTCCCTGATTTCAACCTTCACATCCTTGAAATACCCCATTTTGTAAATAGCACGGAGGTCCCTGTCCAGCTTTTCATAGTCTAAAGCGTCACCTTTCTTTGTACTTATCACCGCAAGAATTGCATCAGGCTCAATTCTCCTATTCCCTTGAACCTTAACCGCGTATACCTCTACATATCCGCCTATCTTGTTCCTGACTCCTTTTGTTATGCTCTGCAGAGCAGGCCCCAGCATGTTCGCGTCCCTTGCCACAGCGTAAACATATGCAGCACTCTTTTTCCCTGTCACATCAACAATGGTCACGTCAATACTGAGTGCTTTTCCGATTTGAGTAGCGACCCCGCCTATTGCCCATCTGGCTCCAAGCTGCCTCGCTATCTCACGCAACCTCTCGACCGCAGGAGGCCTGGGAGCATATTGATTTGCAAGGAGGGTATCAACAACATCTATGCCCATGTCTGCCAATTGTTCAGCCAGTCTATCTTGCAAAGAAGTACTGAGTCCCGGCAGAGATTTTTCACCTTGCACATCAAACTTAAATACCACAACCTTTTCATCTCCTATCCCCGCCCTGGCCTTATCGTAGCTGACCCCAATGCAAATAAAGATGGCCACACATGCGAGAAGTCGCCTCAAAGGCATATAAAACACCCTGCCTAGTTGTTTTCTCGTACACCTTATTCTATTCATTTCATGCAATTTTGCCGCCTACGATTTCCATCCTTCTAGACATCCTCTTAGCTAGATTTTCATTGTGGGTGGCTACCACCATAGTTACTTCCTCTTCCTCATTGAGCTTGAATAACAGTTCAGCCACCTCCTTACCCGTAAACCAATCCAGATTACCCGTTGGCTCATCGGCCAGGATCAGCTTGGGTCTCATCACTAGTGCCCTAGCAATGGCCACTCTTTGTTGTTCCCCGCCAGATAACTCGCCAGACTTGTGGTCTAGTCTCGTGCCCAAACCCACTTTCTCGAGCACATCCTTTGCCATTTGGCGCGCCTTATCTCTGTGTATCCTCGCTATTAAGGCAGGCATCATAACATTCTCAAGGGCAGTCAGTTCGGGCAAAAGGTGATGAAACTGAAAGACAAATCCAATTTCCCTGTTTCTAACCCTGCACAGCTCATTTTCCGGCATCGAATAAAGGTCATCGCCCATCAACCACACTTTACCCTGGGTAGGCGGCTCAAGGCTTCCCATGATGTTTAGAAGGGTAGACTTGCCCACCCCAGACGCACCTACGATGGCTACACTCTCTCCGAGTCCTATTGCCAGTGATATTCCCCTTAGCACGTGTATCACATTTCCGTGGTGAGTAAAGCTCATGTGAACTTCTTCAAGTGCCATCAAATACTGCGTTTGAGGGCCCATATTCTGAGAAGACTCTTTATTCATATTATTCATAGCGCAATGCTTCCACCGGGTTCACCTTTGAGGCATGCCATGAAGGATAAAGTGTAGCAAAAAAAGAAATGGCCAGTGCTGCAACCGCAACGACCATCACATCTCCCCATTCAACTTTAACGGGTAAAGTGGATATATAATATACATCAGAGGGGAGTTTGATGAACTTGTATTTGGCCAGCAACTCACACAACCCCAGACCCGAAAAAAGTCCTATCACAGTACCTAATACTCCCACAAAAACACCTTGAAACACGAAGATTGCCATAATGCTCTTGGCTGAGGCCCCCATTGCTCTCAGTATCGCCACCTCTTTCGTCTTTTCCATGACGAGCATGATTAGCGTACTTATTATATTAAGAGCTCCCACGAGCACTATCATTGTAAGGATCACAAACATGGTGATCTTTTCTAATTTCAAGGCTGAAAACAGATTTCTGTTCATCGTCTTCCAGTCCTTTGTCCAATACGGGTATCCCAGAGTCTCCTGAATCTTCTTGGCCAGTTCATCCGCCCTGTATACGTCCGACACCTTTATCTCAAGTCCAGTAACCTTTTGGCCCAGACCTAGAAATTCTTGCGCCTGTGCCAACGAGACATAAATCATAGAAGCGTCATATTCGTACATGCCGGAGTCAAATAACCCTACTACGGTAAATTTCTTTGAATTTGGGACTCTCCCTAGAGGCGTCAGTTTGCCCTCGGGCGATATCACCGTAATAACATCCCCAACATGAGCAGCAATCTGTTTTGCCAGCTCTCTGCCTAAGATTATGGGGGGAGGACTAGTTTGCTTCTCCAGGGAGGACAAAGATCCAGCTTTTATCATGGGGCTGAGGAATTTCTCGGTAGAGGGAGCTTTAGCGTCAACCCCTCTCAGAATCGCTCCAGAGGAATTGCCAAAATGGTTTACCATCACCTGGGCATATATAAACGGTGAACACCCCTGCACGCCATCCATTTTCTCTACTCTCTCCCTGAGGGCTTCGTAATCGGCGAAAGGGCCCCCATAGCTCATCACCATAATGTGGGAGTTCACCCCCAGTATCTTGGACACCAGATCCGCCCTGTACCCGTTCATGACAGAGAGCACTACGATGAGTGACATAACCCCCACCATTACCCCGAGGACTGAGATAACAGTTATCACCGAGATAAAGGCCTGCTTTCTTTTGGCTTTCAGGTATCTGAGACCTAGGAAAAGTTCGAAAAACATTGAT
>JALVSJ010000018.1 GCA_027024445.1 Desulfobacterales bacterium | reverse complement strand
GCGGTGGTTGGGGCATGTGTTGTGGGCATACCAGATAAGAAAGTGGGAGAGCGCATAAAGGCTTTTGTCGTTCTAAAGGAGGATGTAAAAGGGATTACCGGGTATGATCTGATTCGATGGTGCAGAGAAAGGCTGGCCTCCTACAAGGTGCCCCAATATATAGAGTTCAGGGACATGCTCCCTAAGTCAAAGGTTGGAAAGCTCTTGCGACGCGAAATCCGGAGCGAAGAGCAAAGGAGGGCAGAAGCCTGATCCTACCCGCCTCTGCTCTTTTAGCGATTCTTAATCCCTTTGTTATGAAAATCTGAAACAGGCGGCTTGTCGTCCAACTGACAACTGGCACTCATTCAGGTGGGTACCCCCATTTTGGGGAGTATGACCGCCTGCAACAATATCCATAATGCGATAACGAGCAATAATACCCACATACCTTTTTTATCCTTTTTTTCTGAGAGATTTTCTTCTGTCATTATGCCCGCTTCGGCCTCCGGCCGACCCAATGTCTACGAAGCTCACGAAAAGCCGCCAGATGGCGAGCAGCTTGATGCTGCACCCAGGCCACCGCCGGAAGATACGGAGGAGAAGCAGGAAAGAAGCTTCTCGGTTTCTTTTGCGCCGCACTTGGGGCAGACAGCCTCTTTTTCGTCATTGCTGGAAAAGCATAAGTACTCGAACTCGTTGCCGCACTCTTTGCATTTGAACTCGTATATCGGCATCAGTCATTACCTCCTGACTTCCCATCAGAACTTTTGCGGAATATAATCGTTAATACTATAAACCATGTTTCCAAAATGGCAACAAAAAAATTCAGGGGAGGGGTCGTGTCTTTCAGAAACAAAGAGGGTGAAAATCCCTATCCCATTGAGCTTAGAAGGTTTTCCAAAGAATCAAAAGATTCTACGGCCCCCCTTGACATGGAAAAAAACTCGATTATTTTTTTAGCAAAAAAAAGACTTCAAAGGAGGTGAGGTCATATGTTGGGACTCATACCTTGGCGTGAAAGAAGGGATGTCGATCTGTTCAGGCGCGAGATTGACAGCCTTTTTGACAGGTTTTTTGAGGGATGGCCTTTTGAGACGACACCGTCTGAGACCCAGTGGGTGCCTTCGGTGGATCTGTCCGAGACCAACAAAGAGTACATAGTCAGGGCAGAGATACCGGGGGTCGATCCGAAGGATTTCGACATATCTTTGAACAACAACGTGTTGACCATCCGCGGAGAGCGGAAGCATGAGAAAGAGACGAAAGAGGAGGATTTCCATAGGGTGGAGCGAGTCTATGGAACCTTCACCAGGTCCATACAGCTCCCCGGAGAGGTCAATGCGGACAAGGTACGCGCAAACTACAAGAATGGTGTGCTGGAGATAATCCTTCCGAAGGTTAAAGAAGAGGCTGTCAAGAAGATCCCTGTGAAGACGGCCTAATCGCTGGCTTGTGACAAGTCAGCCAGGAGGGCAAAGCGGGCAACACAGCCCGCTTTTTTCTTGTAAGGTGCTTGACCTTGGATGCTATTAGGTGGTAATGTATACATTATTACAATGCCATCCTCCGAGGAAGGACTAACGAATGGCAAGGTTGAAAAGAAAACAGATTTATCTGGACGAGAACAGCGACTTTGAATTGAAGAGACTTGCTAACGCAACAGGGATTTCGGAGGCTGAACACGTAAGGAGGGCTCTCAAGAAGTATCTGAAAGGGATGAAAATAGCCCTCGCAAAGCATAAGGATCCCTTGGAAGAGCTTATAGGTCTGTGTGACTCGCCCCATGGTCCTACTGATGCCTCAATCAACCACGACAAGTACCTTTACGGGAAGCCTAAATAATGAACAGGCCTATATTTGTGGACACCAGTGCCTGGCTCGCCATGGCGGTTACACGTGATCGGTACCATAGAAAAGCAGCAGCTTTTTACAGAAAGATCGCTCAAGAAAGAACCCCTCTAATTACTTCCAATTATGTTCTGGTGGAGACGTATACTCGCATTCGCTACGATGACGGTCATGAAAAGGCTGTGAGTTTTCATGATATAATAATAAAAGCAGTTCAGGCTGGTAGGCTACATGTGGAATGGATAGGCCCCTCTTTACACAACGAGGCGTGGAAAATATTTCGTGATTTCGATGACCAGGAATTCTCGTTCGTGGATTGCACGAGTTTTGTGATAGCCCGTCGTCAGAATGTTGAAGCAGTTTTCGCCTTTGACCACCACTTTTCAACCATGGGGTTTGTCCTGAAGCCTCAGTGACCCAAGCGAGTTGGATCAGAATATATTCGAGATATACCTCAGTGAAAGAATGACAATGATCACCCCAAGGATGAGCTTGATAAGGCGGGCAGGGAAGTATTTTTGTGCCCGTGCTCCGCAGTACATGCCCATCAGTCCGCCAACTCCGAATAACAACCCCAGCCTCCAGTCCGGCGCTATGGCCAAGCCTGTGGAAGCATACATGGGCGCTATTACGGTGTAGAAGGCCACCCCCACTATTGATGTGAGGAAGGTACTGAGAAGCGCCGCCCCCGCAATGGCATAGACCGGCAGACTGAAT
>JALVSJ010000017.1 GCA_027024445.1 Desulfobacterales bacterium | reverse complement strand
TTGTTGGGGTTATCGGGCCAAACGGATCTGGGAAGACCACGCTCGTGAACTTGATTACAGGCTTTGTGCGGCCCACCAGTGGGAGGGTGCTATTCAAAGGAGAAAATATTACAGGCAAAATGCCTTATAGCATTGCTGAGAGGGGTATAGCCAGGACCTTCCAGATGGTAAGACTATTCTATAATTTGCCTGCTTATAAGAACCTAATCATTCCCCTTTGCTCCCGACGGGTGAGACGGCTCAGAGGCGGAAAGTACGGGGAAAAGGATGATGCGGCAATCGATTTGTTGGACGATATGGGTTTTGAAAGAGATTCCTTTGTCCCTTACAAGACCGCAGGAAGCCTGCCTCACGGGTACCTGAAAAGGCTGGATCTAGCGAGGGCCCTGGCACTTCGTCCAGAGCTTCTCATATTGGATGAGCTTTTCTCGGGCATGTCAATGTCAGAGGTGGCGAGCACTCTCCCCCTTATAGAGAAGTTCCATGAAGAGGGTCTCACCATCATCATGATAGAACACCGGCTCAAGGAACTGTTCAGGGTCGTGGACAGGGTGATGGTGCTCAATTTTGGGGAAAAGATTGCCGATGGCCCGCCGCAGGAAGTAATGAACAGCAATGAGGTCTGGGGGAATGCTTGAGGTTTCCAATCTAATGGTTTTCTTTGAGAACGCCTTGGCACTCAATGACTTGAGCGTTGAGGTGAACGAGGGTGAAATAGTAGCTGTCCTTGGATCCAATAGTGCAGGCAAAACTACTCTCATGAATACCATCTCCGGCCTTATTGTGGATATGAAACGTAAAGAGGACAGAAGGGGGGGCGTCAGGATTACGGTAATGGGCAGCCTCAAATTCAAGGGTGAGGAGATCGTCCACCTCAAGCCCAGTGAGAGAGTAAAGAGAGGAATTGTATTAAGCCAGGAAAGACATCCAATCTTTAGGGATAGCGATGTGGCTGAGAACCTGAAGATAGCGGGATACCTGAAGCCTAGAAAAGAGGTAAAAGAGAGAATCTCGCTCGTGTATGAACTTTTTCCAGTGCTCAGGCATCTGAGGAAACGTCGGGCAGGACTGCTCAGCGGAGGAGAACAACAGATGCTTGCCATCGGCATCGCCCTTGTTGCTGATCCTCAGCTTTTGCTTATGGATGAGCCGCTGCTTGGCCTTAGTCCTCTGCTGCAGGCGGATCTGGCCAAAGCCATTAAGCAAATTCGCGACCAAGGGATCACTGTCTTGGTCACGGAGCAATTTGCCAGACCCCTGATACCCATTATTGACAGGGGTTACGTTGTTGAAAACGGAATGCTTGTATTCTCAGGGACAAGGAGCGAGCTAGCCGAAAATCCAGAGGTGAAGGCAGCGTACCTGGGGATGTGAAAGATGATAATCGTTAGAGAGGTCTTGTTAGAGAAGTGCTGGAACTGAAGGGGGAAAACATCTATTCCTGTTTTGAGGAGATCACCAAGATCCATGGTGATAGGACCGCAATTATTTACCTTGGTACACCATACCGCTTCTCAGATGTGAGAGAAATGGTATTGAGACTGGCCTCTTCTTTGTATGAGATCGGTATTAGAGAGGGCCAGCGTGCACTTATTTATCTCTACAATATTCCCCAAAATATCATTGCCTTATTGGCTCTCCAGAGATTAGGGGTAACTGTAGTGCCTGTAGCTCCCGTCTACGGCTCCTTTGACCTCAAGTATCTAGCCAATGACAGCCAGGCTGAGACCATTTTCTGCATGGACAGCAACTTCAACTATGTGAATGAGATCCTTCCTGACACATCAGTGAAGAGAGTAGTGGTCACAAATATGGTGGATCTTATACCGTTTTGGAAGCGATGGATAGCAAAAGGGTTTGATAGGGTACCGAGGGGTAAGTTGCCTTCTGGGAAGGGGATGTATTCGTTGGTGCGGTTGATGAGAGACGGGAATATTAGCAAGCTGCCCAGATATAATGATGTGGATCCTTATGAGGAGGGGCTTTTACTTTACACAGGGGGAACAACGGGATTTCCAAAAGGGGTCCCCCTTTCTCAGGGCCTATATCTGTACAAATTGTTGGAGTGGAGACGAGCCAGTGAAGATGTGGTGCAACTGGGCAAATGCAAGACCATCCTGGCAGCCCCTCTTTATCATATTATTGGTCAAATGGACGCAATGGCACCTTTGCTGGTAGGCGGGGAGCCTCTGATAATGATGCCCAGGGTGGTTATTGATGCCCTTTTAGACCATATCCAACGCTATGAAGTTACAAACATGTTCGCAGTGCCTACCTTGTACAGGATGATCCTTGAGCATGACAGGGTCGATCTATATGATATCAGTTCGCTGAAGTACTGCGGCACCGGGGGAGATGTACTACCTATTGAAGTTGGGCGAAGATGGCTCAAGAAGTTTAATACCCCTCTATACCAGGGCTATGGTACCACCGAGTTCTGTGGTGCCATCTCCCTGTCATATTCGCGCGACGGGGTCCCCCCTGAAGGGGCTGCAGGCAAAATTCTGCCGGAAAGCAAGGTTCGCCTCGTGGATCCGGACACCATGGATCC
>JALVSJ010000016.1:20779-21521 GCA_027024445.1 Desulfobacterales bacterium | reverse complement strand
AACCTCACCCGCAAGTCGAAATTATGCCTCTGCCTCTGAGCTTGCCAATACTATCCTCAAGGACTACTCCCTGACAAATAAGTTGCTCAGACTGGTAAACTCGGTTTATTACGGCCAGAGAGCAGGCAAGGTAACCACTATCACAAGAGCCGTGGTCGTACTGGGTTTTGAACAGGTCCGCCTGGCAGCCTCTTCCATACTCCTTTTTGAACACCTGAGAGGTAAGTCTTTCGGGGGCCAGCTAAAAGAAGAAGTGGTTGGTGCCATCCTCGCCGGACTGATCAGCCGGGAAATTGGTGCTATGGTTAATCTGGTTGATCCGGAAGAAACATTTATCTGCTCAATGCTCCATAACCTTGGAAAAATTCTGGTGATCTATTACTTACCAGAAGATTACCGGCGAATAGAATCCTACAAGTCCAGGAAAAACGTGGGCGACGGTGCCGCCTCCAGGCATATACTCGGGATTTCATATGCAGATCTGGGCCGTGGCATTGCCCGAGCCTGGAAATTCCCCGATAAGATAGTTGATACTATCCAGGAAAGAACCGATGCAGATGTCTCAGCGATAAGTTCAGAGGAAGATGCCCTTGCCAGACTTGCCCTGTTTTCCAATGAACTCTGCGACGTCTTCAAATACGGCAGACACGAACAGTTCGAAGGGCAAATACAAGATCTACTAAAAAAATACAGATCCTGTTTTGCCCTCTCTAAAGGACAGCTCGCGAAGGCCATTGAAGGG
>JALVSJ010000016.1:0-20769 GCA_027024445.1 Desulfobacterales bacterium | reverse complement strand
GTACTGGAGATCTCTGCAAACGACACCTCTCTCATTGGGAGTATATCGTTGTATTCTGCAGCAAAGACCGAACAGCAACCCAATGACCTCAAGGTAGACATTACCCTGAAAGAAGGCTATCCGGATCATGGTAAAGATCCCGGCTCCCTGCTCATTGCAGGTATAGAGGATGTCAGCTCCATTCTAACCGGCAATTATGCAATCCGGGACGTTCTCACAACGATCCTTGAAACAATGTACCGAGGCTTTGGCTTTTACAGGGTTATATTAATGCTGATCAATCGCTCCCGCAATAAGATGATTGCCCGTCTGGGTTTCGGCCCTGATATAGAGGAAGCCATTGAGGTATTCAGGTTCCCTCTGGATCGGTCTAAGGACGTATTCAACCTTGCCGTAAGTATAGGAAAAGATATCAGAATTGATGATACCAGAAGCCCGGAGATAACCAAAAGAATACCCTCCTGGTATAAGGAGAGCATTTACGCGCCTGCCCTCGTTCTTTTTCCTGTGGTTTGCGGGGCCAAGCCAGCAGGCCTCTTTTATGCGGATAGGGACACCAAAGGGAAGGTTATAGAGGACGGACAACTGGATTATATGAGGACCCTGAGAAATCAAGCGGCATTGGCCATAAGGAGCCAGGGGCTAGAATCCCTTTAAGTGCCTCACCTCAACTGTCACCTGGTTTTGTATTTCCGTCAATAGATTGACTCATTACCTCATCCACCTCTCCGCCTTTATCTTCTTGTATTCAATATTTTGTCCATGTTCTTAAAGAGTTACAGTCCTTTTTCTTCCCTGGCACGTGAGTTGCAAAATTTCTTTACCCAAAAAACGTTTCTACCGATTGTTAGTTTGGTTGGTACTGCTTTGCGGTTTAGACCACAATTACGCAAGAAGAAAAGGAGGAAAAATCGATGAAAAGAGCTTTAATGTTGTACCTGATCGTTGGCTTTGTTTTTTTCTCTCTCCCTATTACAGCCGCTGAAAAGGCAACAGAAGCGGAATGTATTGCCAAATGTAAGGCGGCAGCAACCCTTATCCAGAATCAAGGACTTGATGCAGCCCTCAAGCAACTCTCCGATAGAAACGGCCCCTTTGTGTGGAAAGATACGTATGTTTTCACCATTGATCTCGATAAAAAGACACTTCTTGCTCACCCTATTAAGCCCGCTTTGGTTGGAAAAAGTCTCATTGGCATCAAAGATGTTAATGGGAAGATGTTTTTCGCCGAGTTCATAAACGTGGCCAAGCAAAAGGGTGAAGGATGGGTCAATTATATGTGGCCCAAACCGGGGGACAAAAAGCCTTCGCCTAAAAAAACATACGTTTATAAAGTTCCTGGAAAACCTGTCGCTGTTGCTGCAGGAATATATGAGTGAGTTTAGCCGCCAATTATGAACATCCCTTTTGCTGATATTAAGGCTTAACAGGTGCCGGCGGTTTTAAAAAAACCTCCGGCACCCTAAAGAACCTAACCACAAGGAGGAAATAGATGTTGAACCTCAGTGGCTTAAAGAAAATGAATATAACCACCAAAATAATAATCCTGCCGGTCCTGGGAATACTGGGCATTATCCTTGTAACCGGGGTGAACTGGTGGATTAGGAATAAGGTGACCACTGAAATGGCAATCGGCAAAGATAGTCAAGCCATAAGCCACTCTGTCTCAGAAATTCTGAGTCTTGAACAAGAAATCCTGCGCACCCACAGCAAAGAATCCGTTGTCAAACACGCCAGTGCCATTGAAGCCCTTGAGAAGGATATTAGTGACCTGCTAAAGCGCTCAACCGAAAAGCAGCTTGTGGACCATGCGGAGGAAATGAAAGAACTCAAAGAATCCCATTCCCGTTTATTCAGTCAAATGGTTCAACATCTACGAGAAATGGACAAAGCGAGAAACACTCTTGCTAAATCCCTTGAAAAGATAGTGAAGAATCTTGAGGAAATAATTTCGATGATAGATCAGGAAGAAGCCAATTTAATTCTGGACGGGAATCTTCTTGACTCTACCAAGGTTTCAGCTCGAAGAGAAATAAAGGATCTTGTCAGTTATGGCGATAAGTTGATGCTTTCCGTGTATACTCTGCTTAGCTTCGGAGACGGCTTAAGGTATAGGAAAGATGTGGATCGGCTAAAAAAACAACTTGCAAGCAAGGCCGCTAATATCAATGCAATAATGTCCGCCATAGATTCCTCAGAAATGAAAGGTAAATGGGCCAAAGCAGCCGGACTCATCAAAGGAATCGGCGATATCGAAAAGAACTTTTTCTCTGAATGGCAGCAAAATAAGGCATTGAGACCGAAGCTTGAAGAGTCCGCCTCAAAGATGAAAGAGACCCTCAATGAGGTTCTGAAACATTCAGAACAGAACATTGAGAAAACTGAAAAACTGGGTCTCATATTTTCTGTTCTTGCATCACTTCTCGCATTATTAGTGCTTGGGTCTCTAGGATTCCTCTTTTCGCGATCCATTGCAAAATCCCTGAAGAAGAGCGCTCGAGTCCTCAGTGAAGGTGCTTCTCAGGTAGCCTCAGCATCAGAACAGATTTCAGTAGCAAGTCAATCCCTGGCAGAGGGTGCATCAGAGCAGGCCTCAGCCATAGAGGAAACTTCGTCTTCCCTGGAGGAGATGTCTTCCATGACGAAACAAAACGCTGAAAACGCTGCCCAAGCCGATTCCCTTATGAAAGAAACCACTAGGATCGTCGAGCAAACCAATTCTGCCATGACCCAGCTTATACAGTCCATGGACGAAGTGTCAAAGGCCAGCCAGGAAACTCAAAAGATCATTAAAGACATAGATGAGGTCGCCTTCCAGACAAATCTTTTGGCCCTGAACGCCGCAGTCGAAGCGGCGCGCGCTGGAGAGGCTGGTGCTGGATTTGCTGTGGTAGCTGACGAGGTGAGGAGCCTTGCAATGCGTGCTGCTGAGGCCGCAAAGAATACTGCATCGCTTATTGAGACAACCATAACCAAAGTACAGGGTGGAGCAGATTTGGTCAACAGAGCCAACGATGCTTTCACTCAGGTGAAAGAGAGCGCCTTCAAAGTGGCAGGAATATTAACTGAGATTGCAACAGCCTCCAGTGAGCAAGCCGATGGCATAGGGCAAATAAATAAGGCAATTGCCCAGATGGACAAAGTGGTCCAGCAGAACGCCGCCAATGCGGAAGAATCAGCATCTGCTTCAGAAGAGATGAATGCTCAAGCTGAGCAGGTTAAATCAATTGTCCGCGATCTTGTGGCAATGGTTGGTGGAAAGATAGAAACTGAGCCCCCTCTTCAAGCCAGATCCACCCATACGACAAACGTCTCCTCCAAGAACCGTTTCCCCAAAACACAGCCCGTGCACAGGCCCAAAACATCAAAACCAGTTGGACTCTCTCCAGACCCCGAGAAGGTAATACCTTTCGAAGACGACGATTCTGATTTCGAGGAATTTTAGAGAACTCCAATAAAAAATTCCAGCCACTATTGCTTTTCCCTTTTTAGTAATTAGCATTGGGGTAAAGTCGGGGGTCAAAGACTATGGCAGGACTTGCAAAATTGCTTAAGGATAGGAAGCTTGTCTGTGATATAGACTGGGACATGACACCGGAGGAGGCAGTCACTCTTTACCTTGAATGGGGCAACAACTGGTCGCACGGAAAGAACTTTGTCCGCTCCGACAAGGATTCCTCAGTTTACTTTGTAGTGAATGCCTGGGAAAGGCCGCCCGTAGTAATACTGGTGCAAAGAAACTCTCAAGAGGCAAAGGAACTGGCCTCCTTCCCATTGCCTGAGGAACTCTCAAACGCATTCCTCAATGACATACATCATAACTACGGGGTATATGCACCTACACCGCCAATCAAGAAATGGTTATCGCAGATACTTGACCACAACCCTGATATTTGCGAGGAAGAATAGGACAAAGTAAGAATTTATTGCGACTTGTGTATGGGTTACAGAAACTGCAACCAGGTATGGCCTTAAGTTTCTCAATATGACGAGGGAAAGAGGGTTCTCGTGTCCTCGTCGATGAGATCCCGCCCGAGTTAGAAGAGAAAGTCAGAAAAGCTACAAGGTAGTGTGCCCCTGGCGCCATCATATTCATGGAATAGTTTTCATCACTGAAGTTCAAGAGGCAAAACTGCCCTGTCTTTGAGTCTGACGTAACCGTGATGGGTGATGCGGAGGTGTGGTATTGCGGCGGTGCCCAGCGTATTGAGGGTTAGTAGGGGCTTATCCCAGGCTACCCCCATGCCTGCGAGTGCGTTTTCCATGTCTCTTATTTGGGCACGGGCAGTTTCCATTTTGTTGACACTCACTATGCCACAAAGCTGTGCAGGATATTCTGCTACAATTTCTTCACCTTCTGCCACTGCTGCTCCACCCCCCATTTCTCTCAGCCGAGCTATCACAGTCAGCACAGACTCCTCCTCACAACCAACCACAAACATATCCTGCGTGTCCCAACACATGGTAGTACCAACCGCTCCTCTGGTAAGCCCAAAGCCTTTGATTATCCCGAGAAACATGTCCCCCTTTCCCGTCCTCTCAAGGGCCAGGAGCAAATTGAGATCTGCGCTCTCATCGGGGTTATCCAGGTCAGCAATGGACTCGACAGTCACCAGGCGCGTGATCAGCTCCATAACCCGCACCCTTCCCCTCTGGGGCATAGATATCTCAACGGAAGGTGAAGTCCTCACACTTTGAAAAAAATGATCTGGATAGGCCACCTTTCTAACTCTTGCCTTAACCTCATTTTCCTCGTAAATGACTTTCCCCCTGCAAATTACCATCTGAGGCCTATAATCATCCGGAGCGGGGATCAAGACCATATCTGCCTTCTTACCGGGTGTTAGCGACCCTATCAGGTGCTCCACATGGAAATGCTCCGCCACATTGATGGTAACGCTCTGATATACCTTCTCAGGCGCTACACCTAATTCCATAGCCTTTCTTACCGCTGCATCCAGGCTTCCTTCTGTCAAAAAGGTTTCCGGATCCATGCTGTCTGTACAGATCACAATCCTCCTTGTGTCAAGATCTGCTGAAAAGACTCCCACCACCTCATCTAGCTCTTTTCGGATAGCCCCCTGCCGGATCATGACCCAATACCCCAATCTCAATCTTTCAATGGCTTCCTTTTCAGTTATGGACTCATGGCAGGAACTCACGCCAAAGGCCGTATAAGCTTGGAGCTTGTTCTTAGAGGCACCTGCTGTGTGGCCTTCGATAAGTTTGCCATATGATTTGGCCATTTCTGCGAGTGTGCGGACCCTCTCACCCTGTTCATTCGCCAGTAACAAATTGGCCCAATAGATCTCTCCAAGCCCCAGACACATTGGATCATCGAAGAATCTCCTGTATTCGCTCATCGAAGGGGCAACCCCTTCTTCCTCTATCGTAAGGCCACAAAGGGGTGATATGGTGTAATAAAGACGGATTGGCTGGTTACGCAATCCCTCAATTAAATAAGTGAAACCTTCCAGCCCTGCAACACTTGCAAGCTCTATGGTCTCGGTCACCACCGTTGTGGTTCCCGAAGGGATAACATGGCGGATAAATTCCTCCACACCAGTAAAATTCAATATGTGAGTGTGGCCCTCAATCAGCCCTGGCAGTATCACATTACCATGGGCCTCTATGAGCTTTGTGTCAGAACTGATAAGAGGATCGCCATCCTCTCCTACATAACAAATCACATCATCTTTTACCCAGATGTTCTGAGAACTCAGGAACTCCGCGGTGATGGAATTAAATACCATGACATTTCTTATTACCAAGTCTGCAGGTACTTCCTTAAGGCTAACTAAATGAACATCATTCATTGTCTCTATCACACTAAGGCGCCCCCCTTTCGTCTATATGCTGCCCCAATCACTTTTTCCCAAGATGCAGAAGGACACGCCCCTGTACATTACGCTTGACACCCTCCGCCTCGGGCCTTATTTGCATCCAGCACCTCTCTAATCTTGACAGCCAGTTCGTGAATTCTCAGTGGCTTCATCGCCAAAGCCTGGATGCCCAATGATTCAATTTTCCTATCCAGTGGTGTATCACTGTAACCAGTACAAAGTATGATCGGAATGTCAGGCCTCAGGACGTGAATATCACTTGCTAACTTTTCGCCTCTCATCTTGGGCATTATCCTATCTGTGATCACTAGATCAAACCCATCAGGATCAGAAGAGAAAATCTCATATGCCGTCACAGGATCATTTGCCACCTTTACCTTATACCCCAATGACTCAAGTATTCTCTTCCCTATATCCAGCAAGTTTTTCTCATCATCCACAAAAAGGACCCGCTCAGTGCCAATGGGAATACTTGTCTTTTCCTCCGCCTGATCATTGCTTCCTTCTTCCGCTATCCTAGGAAAGTACACATCAAACACCGTCCCTTTACCTACTTTGCTGTCAACAACGATTCCACCGTCGCAGGAATCCACAATCCCATGAACCACCGCCAGGCCCAATCCAGTCCCCTCGCCCACATCTTTAGTTGTAAAATAAGGATCAAATATCCGGTCTATATGATCTGGGTGGATCCCCCCTCCGGTATCCCGCACCCTGAGTCTGATATAGTTTCCGGGTGGCAGCTCCTTTCCATGCACCTGAAATTTCTGATCTAGTCTGACATCTTCAAGTCCTACTTCGAGAATTCCCCCTCTTTCTTTCATGGCATGAGCAGCATTTGTGCAAATATTTATTAGCACCTGATTAACCTGAGTGGGGTTGGAAACAGTCAGCCCATCGGACGAGATATTTTCCTTTATCTCTATCGTCTTTGGCAGCGAGGCACGGAGCATTTTCATACCCTCTTTTACAACTGGCCGGATTTCTATAGGTCTACATTCAAGCTCACTTCCTCGGCTGAAGGCCAGTATTTGTTTTATGAGATCTCTCGCTCTCAGCGCTGATTCGAGCGCTTCACTAAGACTCTGAAACGCAGGTATACCCTCAGGTAGATCCATCATTGCCAGTTCAATGTATCCCACAATTGCAGCAAGGATGTTGTTGAAATCATGGGCTATGCCCCCCGCCAATGTTCCTATCGCCTCCATCTTCTGGGCTTGCCTGAGCTGAACCTGCATGCGCTGTTTTTCCTTCTCCGCTTTCTTTCTCTCCGTAATATTGCTCATCACTGCCATAACGGCTGGCTTGCCTTTGTAATGTACCAGTGTTGATCTAACCTCGAGCCCCACCCTGTTTCCATCCTTCGCGATAACCTCTACTTCGTAAGGTATGGTAACGTGTTCACCCCTCATCCTTTTCTCGTAATTGTCCCTGACCAGCTTTCTGTATTCGGGAGCCACAATTTCAGCGAAATTTTGTCCTCTTGTGTCATCAATGCTGTAGCCCAAAAGCTTTTCATAATAAGGATTCCGATATACTGTCTCGCCTTCCTGAATCATTACAATGCATGCCTGTGCAAATTCTGCCAAGGTTCTGTATTTTTCCTCTGCCTCCCTCAGCGCCGTTTCCGTCAGTTTTCGATCAGTGATGTCCAGCAAGGAGGCTATGACCCTCCTTGTTCCCGGTATCATTCCAACTCTATTAAGAATATGGCGCATTTGCCCCGAGCGGTTCACAAATCGGAACTCGTATTCAGAAGGAACACTTTCGTCCCCTTCCCTTCTTGCCCTGTGAAATTCCTTCATCCATTCAACATCTTCGGGGACGACAAAACTTGCCCAGCGCATTTTGCCTTCTATCTCGGACCTACGAAAGCCACTGAGACGTTCAAATTCGGAGTTGACCATGGAGACGGTGGTATCTTCTTCAACCAGTGCGATTGCCGTACCAGTATGCTCAAAAAGATTTCGCAAATTCTCACTCTCTCTGAATGATGCATGTTCTGCTTCCACCTGCGCCGTTATGTCATAGTAATGTTCAATTCTTCCTCCTTTAAGCTTACCCTTAGAAATCGGGCAACTCCAATGCCTCAGCCACCGGTCCTTTCTTCCCTTCCCTGCTATAATATGGCACCTAAAATCTTCCACATACGTATTGCTTCTGTATGTGGCCAGAAGCCTTTCACCGAACGTCTCGGGCTCCTTGAACATGTACTTAATGACCCTTTCAGTTAGCTCCCTCTTGTCACGTCCGATGACTTGATCCACTTTAAGTCCGAAGATTTCTTCAATGAAGCTGTTGGCCCAAATCACCTTAAATGAAGGGTCAAGGACAAAGACCCCCACTTGCATACTTTCCATAACCGTTAGGGTGATACCATCAAGACTTTCCCGGTAATCTATATCGCGCATCCCGTCAGCCTCACAATAGACTCACGTGCTTCAAAATATCCACAACTCTATCCAGACAATTCTCTATTTCCTGCGGCCTCAGCTCTAGTGTCATTGTGCCTCTATACCCTATCTCCCTCAGCCCCTCAAGTACGGGGGAAAAATCAATATTTCCTTTCCCCACAGGCAGATGTAGATCATCATCTGAAGACGTGCCCCCATTGTTATCATGGATATGTACGTGCCTGATACGCTCGGGGCAATCCGTCATGAACTCGAAGCTCCTGTTTTTTGAGGTGAGGAGTTGCGCGTGGCCAATATCCAAAGTGAGTCCTAATTCGGGTACTGCCTCAAACACCGGGAGCAAATCACTGGCCTTCTCACTCAGATTTTCAATATTGACATGTAAATGGTATGAGCTTGAAGCTTGGAGCAGGCGTTTGAGAAAGCCTGTTTTGTAAAAGATTACATCTTCATGGACAAACCTTGGGTCCATCCACAGATGGATAGTTAGTGTTCGTGATCTGAGCTGGTTTGCCAGCCTCACGACTTCAAGAAGCTTGGGAAAGTACACATTCTCCAGGGCCCTGATATCGTTTGGGTCACCTTCTTGTGGCCCATGGCTTAGATATAGAAATCTTGACTCATCCAAAAGATCAAGGTAGAGGGGGAGCTCTTTTCCGAAACGCTCAATATCCGGAATAGATATCTCGGCAAAATCCAGACCGAGCTCTTGCAGGCTTTTTACGTCATCCGGTGAGCGTGCCGTACCTCCCAAAAGCATAGAAAAAACTTCTCTCTCCTTTTTAATCTACCTTTGCCCAGTATATCAATTACCCTAGGTCTGTGGTTTAGGGTTTAGGGTGTAAGGTGTAAGGAAAAATTCATTGCCTTGCTCCGGACGCCTGCCTGTTAATACAAGGCCAATCCTGCACTCTTTTAGAGCTGCTAATACAAGAACATCCCATCCTCATATATCACCTTCTTGGAACCATCTTTCAACGTAGCCGTTACCCTCTTGTTTTCTGTGTTCACCAGATCCCAGTGAAGCGCCGAATCATTGAATCCTAGGGCGTCCTTTCGCTTTTTTGTAAGTCTCGCCGGATCTCCATCATAAGTATCACTATAAGAAGCACCTACAGCCAGGTGGCAGTTGCCATACCTACCACCATAGTTCTCATCGTATAGGGTGTTCGCCATAAATCTATCAATGCGCGAGAAACGCTTATCAGTTAGAGAAAACTCTCCTACCCTATTAGCTCCGCTGTCTATAGCCAGTTGTTTTCTCAAGAATTCCTGGCCCTTTTTGGCCGTCGCCTTTATGACACGCCCATTCTTAAATGTTAACCTAACGTCCCGGACGAGATTACCGCTCCTGTACGAGGGCTGATCTGCGTAATAGATACCCTTTGTCCCCCGCCAGTCAGGAGAAATGAAAAGCTCGAAACTGGGTATATTGTGTCCAGAAATGCCGATCCATTTCCGTCGCTCGCCCTGCGAAATCTCAAGATCAATATTTTCGGATTCCACGTGAAGCGTTCTTATGTTCAGCTTGTTCAGCCATTTCTTGATGCTCATTGCCTCTTCATAGATATGTTTCCATTGAGAAACAGGGTCTTTCTTGTCAAGATAGCATGCTCGTATAATCTGTCTTGTATAGCTCTTGATATCAGTTCGGGCCTGGCGTGCCAGTTCCTCAGTGGGGTACAGGCATAGTGTCCATCCAAACATCCCCTTCTCTTCTCTTTTTTGAAGAATGTCTCTGAGAGGCTTCCTGGCTACAAGAGCCTTACCTATTTTCTTGGGATCAACTCCTTTCAAATGTGTAAGAGATGTCGGGGCGTGGAGAAAGATGCTGCCATGAAGGTTCTTGTGTAGCTCTTTTTCACCAGGCACTTGGAAAATAAGCTGTTGGGTGCTGGACTTGGAGTAAAAGTTAAGCTCCATGACCGGTGTCATAGACTGTCTCACGACCGGATTCAATCCCATATCTAGGAGTTTTCCATGAAGAACTTCGGCCAAACTCAAAGCAGATAGATCATAACGGATGACCACAATTTCTCCCTTGCGAAATCTCTTGCCCCTAGCCGTCTCCAGGCCCCACCATAGAACATCAGCGTATTTTTCCAGTTTTGTCCCACTGATCATAGTCCCCTACCTCTTTTGTCACCTGTTATTTTGCCGTTCATTGAACATTGCTATCCTCAGTTCCTTTTTTGGAATCTGGGATGTTAGTCTTCCTTTCACCAACAGTCCTACCCCAACCACAACCTTACCGTCAAGCCTAACAACGACGTATCCATCATCAAAGGGTTGTTCCGTGGGAAGACTCTCTCCAGAAGTAAGCTTTTCCAGTTCGCCCATGGACACATCTACAACACACCTGCTGGCCAGATGGCCAAAACATTGCACCATCCGAGTTGTGGGTTTAATAAATGCTCCTACTCGATGAAAGGCCTTGATCCCTGCCCACTGTATCTTTAATTTTGCAGCTTGTTCAAGATGAGCGCTTCGCCTCAACAACCACCAACTCTTTTTCCTCCTGAAAAGCAGATAGTCATCAAAGGTATCAGCAGCTATACCAAACCGCTCTTCCAGGAAGGCTATCATCTCCTGTCGCTCATCGGGGCTTGCCAATCCTGGCCATGAAGAATCCCACTGAATCGATTCGATGGGGATAGAATCTCGCGGCCTCTCTGAGTTCGGGTTCATATTTATTGCCTCTCCAACGGTCTATTCCAGGTTCAATGGGCAGATCAAGTTCAATGGGGAGAATCTTTGCATCGGAGTTCCTGAGGAGATACGAAACAACACCTTCATTTTCCTCGGGATTATAGGTACACGTGGAGTAGAGAAGAGTTCCGCCTCTTTTCAACACTGCATATCCTCTTAACAAGATTTTCTTTTGTAACTCGGGCAACAATGCTTTTCCTCTTGTTTCTTTGTATTGACTGCCGGAATTCACATTGCGGAATATACCTTCACCCGAGCAGGGCACGTCTGCTAGCACATGGTCAAATCTTGTCCTTAACGGAAATTGCTGTGCCTGATACGCTGTTAAAACACAGTTGGTAACCCCAAGCCTTGAAAGGGTATGACCCAGTGGCACCTGTCTGGAAGGGTAGAGTTCATTGGCAACTATCAATCCAGTATTTTTCATTATTTGAGCCATATGGGAAGTCTTCCCCCCCGGTGCTGCACACATATCTAACAAATACGAATCAGGTTCAGGATGGAGCACCAGAGAGGCAAGGCAAGAAGTCAATGCCTGGGGATGAATGTAACCCAGAAAATATTCCAGCAAATTACCCGGTGTGGACATGGTCGGTGCTATCAATAAGGTAGGGTCTGAAGAAAAGCTAGGGACTAATTCAAAGCCTTGCGAAAGCAGTAGCTTCCTAACCTTATCAACGCCAGCTTTCAGTGTATTTATCCGAAGATGGGTGGGGATCGGTCTTACTAGGCTTTGCCGAAACTCTTCGAAGTCAGGAATAAAATCATCATATGAATCGAAGAGGCTATGCATCTTCAGGTGTTTTTCTCGAGGCCATTAGTCACGCATCACTTACCAATCAAATGTCGAGCGATTACCCTTCGTTGGATCTCAGAGGTCCCTTCATAAATAGTGAGCACCCGCGCATCCCTATAATATCTTTCAACCGGGTATTCCTTTGTATATCCGTAACCGCCATGGATTTGCAGAGCTTGGTATGCCACCCTATTAGCCATCTCTGATGCAAATACTTTGGCCATGGATGCTGCGGCAGTGAAGTTCTCTCCTCGATCTCTCATGGCGGCTGCATTGAAAGTGAGAAGTCTGGCAGCTTCGATCTGGGTTGCCATATCAGCTATCATCCACCGAATACCCTGGAACTGTGAGATGGGTTTGTTGAATTGAACCCTCTCTTTTGCATAGGCTATGGCAGCATCCAGACACGCCTGGGCCAGGCCCACAGACTGCGAGGCGATCCCTATCCTTCCTCCATCAAGAGATGCCATTGCTATCCTGAATCCGTCTCCTTCCTCTCCCAGCAGATTCTCAGCAGGCACCCGACAGTCTTCAAATATTAACTCCGTTGTATCAGAGGAGCGAAGCCCCATTTTCTCCTCTTCCTTACCTACGTGGAACCCCGGAGTTCCTTTCTCCACTACAAATGCGCTTATCCCCCTGTGTTTCTTTTCCTTATCTGTGTATGCAGTTACCACTGTCACGTCTGAGTTTTTTCCACTTGTGATAAACATCTTTGACCCATTGATGACGTATGAATCTCCATCTTTCACTGCCTGAGACCTTTGACTGGCCGGATCAGAGCCAGCACCTGGTTCCGTCAACGCAAAACAACCCAGCTTTTTGCCAGCGGCAAGGGGTTTTAGAAAAGTCTCCTTCAGGTATTCCGAGCCGAACAGATAAATCGGACCACATGCCACAGAATTATGCACGGACATTATCACTGCAGTGGATGCATCGGCATAGGCTACCTCCTGCATGGCCACCGAGTAGCTAACAGTATCCACCCCCGCACCATTGTACTCAGGGGGAACATTCATTCCCATAAGGCCCAGCTCACCCATTTTTCTTATGATCTCGGTCGGGAATTCCCCTGTGCTATCTCTCTCAGCAGCAGTAGGCATGATTTCCGTTCGCGCGAAGTCCCGCACCATTGCCTGAATCATCTTTTGCTCTTCTGTTAGATGCCAAGCCATTTAACCTCTCCGTTATCCGGACTTAATCAGGCCACGCCACCAGCAGCCCCATGCATTCAAAAAAAAATATCATAACTCTCGCCACATCTAAATTACCGATCGTTTGAGGGAGAAACCTAAGGTGTATACAAGACCACCAGCAGTTCCGCCTTCTTGTTGCTCAAATTTCTCAGCTTGTGAACAATGGATGAATTAAAGTGAATGCACTGCCCTTCATCCAGCACATTCTTATTATCTCCCACCATCACTTCTATCTTGCCCTTTAGAACATAGATGAACTCCTCTCCCAAGTGCTGATAACTCACTCCTTTGTGATCCGACTTTGGATCAATAAACACTTTAAAAGCCTTTAGATGTTTGTGCCTGGCCTCAGGTGTCAGGGTTTCATAGGTGTAAGCCTCTGTCCTCTTCTGGTAATCTTCATCGATCTTTTTCCCTGCCTTTGCCCTTTCCTCTTGAAGGAGGAGGCTGGAGTCAATTTCAAGGGCCCGTGACAGCTGCAAAATAACAGAAACGGGAGGCATCACCTCTCCTTTCTCGATCTGGGAAATGTACTGGGTACTGAGGCCTGTCTCATTGGCCAGGTGCTTTAAGGTAAATTTCTTTTGTCTCCTCAATTTAAGGAGCTTCTTGCCGATCGATTGGGTCTTTCCTCTACTGGCCATGTTACCTCCTTCACTTTACTCAGTTAGTTCCTAGTAGCTCAAAGGCACAAGGGGTCAGGGCTCGGGAATCTGGACAGAAAAAATATCTTGACTCTTTTCCTTGTGCCTTGCGCCTGACCTAGTTCCTATGCCCTGCCTGCGCCCCTGCCTGACCCTCGGGCAGGGGCGCCTGACCGTCTGGCAGGAAGGCCACGGCAGGCAAGCGTTTTTCTGCCGGGATACATTCAGGCAGATAACCTGGTTGTCTGAGTATAGATTCCAGGTTTCTAAACCAATTATTTTGCCAGATTGACTTTTCAAGTCTTCGGTCAATTTATTTGCTGTTTCTCTGAGTCTTGTATCTGGCCACCATTCGTATGATGAATCCAAACAATAGCGCCGCACTGATGAGAATAATCAAAGATGATGAGAAAAATGTCATTATAAACCAAAAGGGGTTGTTCAGACCGTAAGCTGCAACAAGAAGGTGAACCCCAAAAAGCAGGAAAAATATACAAGCGGCAGACAGGACCCCTTCTTGTATCCAACCGAGTATATTACCCAAAACCTTCTGAGTACCCACGCTTAAGCCCTAAAATCCTCAGGTATGGGAAAAGACGTGATCACATTACCAGGCCCAACAGTGGGATGATAAATTTTGTCAGGCAGTTGAGTCTTGATGGGGCTCGATTTTCGGAAGCACAAGTCGGTCACAGGCTGTGTAAGGATCTGTCTTCCCTGCAACAATGTCTTCCACCGCCTTATCGAACTCCCCTGTCTCCGTCAGCCTGCCCATGACTTCTTCAATGAGCCTGGCCTTTACCATATCATATAACTCTTCGCGGACTTTATCCTTACTCCTTCGGGGCACTAGGGTACCATATGTATCCTCAAGATATTTCCGGTGCTTTTCGATCTCCTCCAGTAATTCGACCACACCCCTGTCAAACACCGCCTCAGTCTTCAGAATCGGGGGTTTCCACCTCCCCCCCTCATATTTCTTTTGGTCCATATCCAGCATTAAGCGCAGGTCAGCCAGTGTCTTGTCTGCACCCTCTCTTTCTGCCTTGTTTATTACAAATATATCACCAGCTTCAAGAATTCCCGCTTTGATTGCCTGTATGTCGTCTCCCATCCCTGGGATTACAACGATGACGGTTGTATGAGCACTTTTTACCACATCCACTTCATCCTGCCCCACACCCACCGTCTCCACCAAAATATAGTCTTTCCCCATAGCATCCAAAACATCAATGGCGCTACGGGTCGATTGCGTTAGTCCTCCGAAGTGCCCTCGCGTGGCCATGGATCTAATAAAGACACCATTGTCCATACTATGGCGTTGCATCCTTACCCTATCGCCCAGGATTGCGCCTCCACTGAACGGGCTTGTGGGATCAACAGCAAGCACACCCACCGTCTTTCCCTGCTCACGGAGATGAGCTACCATCTGGTCCACCAAGGTACTCTTTCCGACGCCTGGTGCCCCTGTAATCCCAATTACATATGCCTTACCGGTATGAGGATAAAGTTTCTTCAGTATATCCCTTACCTCAGGTATTCCGTCGTCGATATCGCGAATGAGACGAGCTACTGCTCTTACGTCCCCTGAGACTACCTTTTTTACTATATCATCCATTGTAATACTATCTTTCCCGCGGCTTTACATTTTCTTTGACCCAATTGACTATTTCCTCCAGAGACGAGCCGGGCGTGAATATCTCCTTAATCCCTGCTGCTTTGAGCTTGGGAATATCCTCCTCTGGAATAATTCCTCCCCCGCAGACCACAATATCATCAGCCCCTTTTTCCTTTAAGAGCTCAACAACCCTTGGAAACAGAAATCGATGCGCACCAGCCAAGCTAGACAACCCTATCATGTCCACATCTTCTTGAATGGCGGCTTCAACAATTTCCTCGGGCGTTTGATGGAGGCCGGTGTACACAACCTCAAAACCTGCGTCTCTATAAGCTCTTGCGATAATCCTGGCGCCCCTGTCATGACCGTCAAGTCCTGGCTTTGCCACCATTACCCTTAGCTTTCTCTTGCGCTCCATAAACTACCCTCTCAGCCTTACCACCGTATTACCTCATTCCAACCCTTAAACCGTCCACCATATACCTCGAACCCAAGATCCCACGCCTGACGCCCACTGCCCGATGCCCAAAGCATCTTTAATATATCCCTGGGTCTCTATATATCCCGAAAACCTGCCTGAACACGTCGCAAATCTCCTGTTCCGTAGCATAAGCTTTCACTGCATCAATAATTGGCTGCATCACATTGCGGTTTGCGGTGCAGGCCTCCCCGATTGCCTCCAATCTCCTCTTCACTTCAGCCTGATCTCTTTCTTCCTTTATCCTCCGCGTTTTCTCGATCTGCAGTCTCTCAAGTTCTTCATCTATCTCCAGTATCTCCACCGGAATATCTTCTTCCGTCACATATTTGTTAACTCCCACTAGAGTTCTGTCTCCAGAGTCTATTCTTAGTTGGAAATGGTACGCAGCATCCGCTATTTCCTGTTGAGGATAGTGTTTCTCAATGGCAGCGAGCATACCGCCCATTTCGTCAATCTTATGGATGATCTCGAAGGCCTCCTGTTCCATTTGATTGGTCAAAGCTTCAACAAAATATGAACCTGCAAGAGGATCGATGGTATTGGCGACACCGGATTCCTCAGCTATGATTTGTTGGGTCCTAAGGGCTATGGTAGCCGCTTCCTCTGTTGGCAATGCCAGAACCTCATCTAAAGAATTCGTATGAAGCGACTGTGTCCCACCCAATACAGCAGCCAACGCCTCAAGGGCTGTCCTTACGACATTGTTGTAGGGCTGTTGGGCTGTCAGAGAGCACCCTGCGGTCTGAGTATGGAACCTCAGCCACCAGGATCTGGGGTTCTTTGCCTTGAATCTTTCCTTCATTATCTTAGCCCACATTCGTCTGGCGGCGCGAAACTTGGCTATCTCTTCAAAGAAGTCTATGTGGCTGTTGAAGAAAAAGGAAAATCTCGGTGCAAACTGGTCTACATCAAGCCCCCTGTCAATGGCAGCCTGAACATAGGCAATACCATCGGCCAAAGTAAATGCTAGTTCCTGTACTGCCGTAGACCCTGCCTCTCTAATATGGTACCCACTTATGCTTATTGTGTTCCATTTGGGTACTTCATACGTGCCAAACTCTACAGTGTCAGTAATGAGGCGCAGGGAAGGCTCTGGGGGGCACATGAAGGTTTTCTGAGCGATAAACTCCTTCAGCATGTCGTTCTGAATCGTGCCTCCAAGTACTCTTCTATCTATACCGCGATTCTCGGCCATGGCGATGTACATCCCCCATATAACTGGAGCCGGAGGATTAATTGTCATGGAAGTGGTAATCTTGTCGATAGGGAGACCTTCAAAAAGGTCTTCCATATCCACCAGGGTATCAATGGCAACCCCGCATTTGCCCACCTCCCCCCTTGCTCTGGGCGAGTCTGAGTCATATCCCATCAGGGTTGGCATGTCGAACGCTGTGGACAGACCAGTCTGACCTTCTTTTACCAGAAGGTGAAAACGCCGATTAGTATCCCGGGCAGTGCCCAGGCCCGCAAACATTCTCATGGTCCATAGCCGGCCCCGATACATGGAGGGTTGTACACCCCTGGTAAAGGGATAGGTGCCTGGGAACCCTATATCTTCCTTGAAATCTTGGTCCTTGATGTCTTCAGGCGTATAGATGCGCTTTATCTCCCGGTCCGAGACAGTGGAAAAGCGCTTACGCCTCTCAGGGCGGATTGAAAATGCCTTTTCAATCTCTTTCTCCCACTTTGCATAACCTTCTTTGATGTCTTCAAAGATCCTAGGATTGAATGTTTTTGCCATGGACCTACCTCCCGGGCCTTCAGTCTTATGGAAATAAGGCCTTATCTGCCCTTTATTAGATTTCTGGCTATGACCAGACGCATTATCTCATTGGTCCCTTCATAGATCTGGCAGATTTTAGCATCTCTCATGTGCCGCTCCATGGGATATTCTTTGCAGTAACCATAGCCCCCCAGTATCTGAATGCCCTCTATAGATGCCCCCATCGTGACATCTGAGGCATACATCTTTGCCATGGCAGCAGCCTTTTCATAGGGCTTGTGATGGTCTTCAAGCCATGCGGCGCGCAAGGTCAGCAGTTCTGCTGCATCCAGTTCCGTTGCCATATCCGCCAGTTTCCATTGGATGGCCTGAAACGAGCTAATGGGTTTTCCAAATTGTTCTCTTGTCTTGGCATATTCAAGGGCCTCTTCGAGCACAGCCCGGCCTATACCGATAGCCTGTGCCGCTATGCCTATTCTGCCTCCATCCAAGGTGGTCAGCATCTGCTTGAAGCCTTCCCCTTCTTGTCCCAATAGGGCATCGGCAGGCAGTCTAGCATCCTCAAAGACCAGTTCCGCGGTCCCTGAGGCCAGTATACCCAGTTTTTCTTCCACCTTTCCAACCTTAAAACCAGGGGTGTTTTCTAAGTCGACCACAAATGAGCTTATACCTTTATACCCCTTTCCTTTGTCAGTCACAGCAGCAAGGACACAATAGGATGCCACATTTCCGTTGGTGATGAACTTTTTCTCTCCATTTATGACCCATTCATCCCCGTCCCTGACTGCAGTGGTCCGCATACTTGCGGGGTCGGATCCCGCACCAGACTCAGTCAGTCCGTAACATCCAAGCTTTTCACCTGAGGCACAAGGGTAAAGATACTTTTTTTTCTGCTCTTCAGTGCCATAGGCCATGACAGGGAAGCAATAGAGAGAGTTATTTACCGACATGATAACCCCGGTCGATGCGCATGCCTTGGATACCTCAATCAGGGCCAGGACATAGCTGACGTTGTCCATACCACCCCCGCCATATTCCTCAGGTACCGCAATACCAAGCATCTTAAGTTCACCAAGCTGCTTCACGATCTCTTCGGGATGACGATGGGTCTTGTCCAGTTCTGCGGCCTTTGGCTTTATCTCAGCCTCGGCAAAGCGCCTGGCCATATCTCTAACCATCTGCTGTTCTTCAGTAAGCTCGAAATCCATATCAGACCAACTCCCCTTTGAATTCTGGTTTCCGCTTTTCAAGAAACGCCGACAGTCCCTCTTTACCGTCCGGACTGGCCATACACAAGGCAAATCCGTCGGCCTCAAGGTAGCATCCAGAGCGCACATCAAGATCAAAGCCTCTGTCTATGCAATGCTTCACAGCCCTCATGGATACCCTTCCCTTTGATGCCAGCACATTTGCCGTCTTCATTGTCTCTTCCCAGAGTTTTTCAGGTGGGAAGACCTTGTTTACCAGCCCTATCTCCTTCGCTTCTTCAGCGCTGATAATGACCCCTGTCATGCACAACTCCTTGGCCATTGCCTTACCCACAAGACGGGCCAGCCTCTGAGTTCCGCCAAAGCCAGGAATAATGCCCAGATTTATTTCAGGCTGGCCGAATTTGGCATTCTCTGAGGCATAGATAAAATCACATGCCATGGCGATCTCTGTTCCACCCCCAAGGGCAAAGCCGTTTACACAGGCTATGACAGGGATGGGGAGCTCTTCAATCTTGAACAAAAGCTCCTGGCCTCGCCTCGAAAAATTATAACCCTGAAGCGAGTTATAATTGACCATCACGGAAATATCCGCCCCGGCTACGAACGCCTTTTCACCCTCCCCTGTTAGCACCAATACCTTGACATCTTTGTCCTGCTCAATCTTATCAAGTGCGTCTTCAAGTTCATCCAGCACATCGGGGTTAATGGCATTCAAGGCCTTTGGTCTGTTGAATTTGATTATGGCAACATTTCCTTGCTTCTCATATATGATATTTTCGTAAGCCATGTCCCTTCACCTCCTATACTCTTTCCAATACTGTGGCCATTCCCTGTCCGCCACCGATACAAAGCGTTGCAAGCCCCAGATCATGACCTTTTCTTTTCATCTCATTGGCCAGGGTCAGGATAATCCTTGCCCCTGTGCAGCCTATAGGATGACCTATGGATATCCCGCTGCCCAATACATTGGTCTTCTCGATATCAAAGTTCAGCTCACGCATGCACGCGATGGCCTGGGCTGCAAATGCCTCGTTGAGCTCTATGACTCCAAAGTCTTCCACCTTGAGGTTCTCCTTTTTCAGTATTTTCCTGACTGCTGGAATAGGTCCCAGGCCCATATAGGCAGGATCTATGGCAGCAGAGGCGTATGATCTCACCTTTGCTACAGGCTCCAGCCCCAGCTCCTTGGCCTTGTCCGCTGCCATAAGCAGCAACGCAGCGGCAGCGTCATTGATACCAGAGGCATTGCCAGCAGTTATGGTTCCGTCTTTCTTGAATGCAGGGCGAAGCCTGGCCATCTTTTCCACACTGGTATCCATTGGCCTTTCATCAGTGTCAAAAACGATCGGGTCGCCCTTTCTTTGCGGAATGGTTACGGGCACAATTTCATCTTTAAAGAGGCCCTCGGCTATGGCCTTTCGGGCACGCTGATGGCTCAACGCGCCTAGCTCATCTTGTTCCTGACGGCTAATACCATATTTCTCAGCGATATTCTCTGCGGTGATACCCATGTGATAGCCGTAGAATATTTCAAACAGGCCGTCCATGATCATGAGGTCCACCAGGTCAGTATTGTTCATCCTTGCTCCCCATCGTGCCGCAGGCAATGCATAGGGGATCATGCTCATGTTTTCCATGCCTCCTGCCAGCACTACGTCAGCCTCGCCTGCCCTGATCGCCTGTGTAGCCAATGCCACTGCCTTCATTCCCGAGGCACATACCTTATTCACCGTAAATGCCGGGGTTTCTTTTGATATCCCAGCCCTGATCATCGCTTGCCTGGACACATTCTGCCCCTGGCCTGCTCCCACCACATTTCCCATTATGACCTCATCAATTTGGATAGGCTGGGCACCCTCGTCATAATCATAGGCCTCTTTTTCCAAATCGATCATACCCCTGCCCTTGATGCCATCTGGCTCAAAACTCACAAGCTCTTCGCTGGCCTGAGGCTTCAGATTTACCTTCTTCAATGTCTCCTTCAAAACTAGTGCCCCAAGCTGTACCACCGGTGTACTTTTGAGTGTACCGCCAAAAGAACCTACTGGTGTTCTTGCTCCTGAAACGATTACTACTTCCCGCATGGCTTCCTCTCCTTTGCTATTTTTTTGCCTCATCGGGCAATCTGTTAACA
>JALVSJ010000015.1 GCA_027024445.1 Desulfobacterales bacterium | reverse complement strand
ACAAACAACTGGTGGAAAGGCTGGCAAATTTCAGTGCAACTACTCCCCCCGAAATCCTCGGTACACACATAGCGCTACTGGTCAGACGGATCAATTTATTGCACGCACGTCTCAAAGGAGCAGGCACTCAGTCATTGTTGACAATGCCTGATCCTCCCTATGATGCATTGATAACCTCGCCGGAGAAAAAGGTCCTGCCAGAAATCCAAACTAAGTTGGCAGCTCTTTATCTATATTATCTCTTATGGACCCAAGACACTGCCTCGCTCAACAAAGAGATGAGCACCTTCCAGGAATGGTTAGGCCATCTGGTGAAGCTTGAAGGAGCGACATTGAAATGGTTAATCCCTTGGACTAATAGCCAAGCTTCACTGAGCCCGGTTACCTTTCAAGATTACTGGAAGGGGAGCAAGGGAATCTCCGATGCTGTATCCATTGAACCTGCTTACACCCGCAAAGGCCGGAAATTCATGCAGGGCTTTGTGAAAGAGCTTGAAAATGCCCTGCCCGATCCCGGGCCACCATTAATAGCGAAGCAGAGGAACGCCTTTGATGCATGGTACAACAAGCGATACCTGGACAAATGGGCAGCCTTCTGTTTGCATTTCCCTGAAGGGTCAGATGCACTCAAGGGCAGAGAGGAATGGCAACGGGTAGCTTCGAAGGTAGCTAGGCAGAAAGGGCCTTTTAAAGCGTTATTAAACACACTTCCGGGAGAGATGGAGGGATTCTACAACCTCGATATCACCCCTCCGTGGGTAAAGCTCCTCGGCAGGTTTCAAGCCGTTAAGGCTGAGGCCAAGAGATTGGAGAGTTTAAAGGAGAAAAGTTCGCTGGCCAAGGTTACATCCAAAGGAAGAAAGCTAGTGACACGAATGGAAAGGGCGCTGACGAGGGCAGGCAAGGGTAAGAGCGTTGAAGAGCAGCTTGAAGCTGCCAAGGCATACCTGAACTACAAAAAGGCCCTGTCCGATCTTGCAGAAATAGCCGCTTCCCGCAAAGTCGCCTTCAAGGAAGTAGTAAAGGTATTCAGCGAAGACCCCGCTGAGAGTGATTCGCCTTTTGTCCGGGCTCATAAGGCCCTCCTTGAGCTTAAGACATACATGGGGGAGCAGAGCAAAGGTGAAGAGCCCCTATGGAGCGTTCTATCAGGGCCTTTTACCTTCTTATGGAAATACGCCAGGACTGAAGCAGGATGTCATCTACAGACGCTCTGGGAGAAGAATGTCTTGGTGGAAATACAGGACGTCCAAGACAGTCGTACCCTGAACCAACTCCTGTTGGGCAAAGGAGGTCTTGCCACACGTTTTGCCAAATCTGATGCCGGCCCATTTCTTAGCAGAAGTCTCAAGAAAGGCTACTATGCAGTAAAGGCACTGGGTGGCCCAATACCTTTTGAACCTTCCTTCCTGCACTTTCTCACAAAAGGAGCCGCTGCCGCCAGACCCATTAAGAAGACTTACCATGTAAGAATCACCGCATTGCCTGTTGACACCAACAAGGAAGCGACGGTCAAACCACATGCCACGCATCTTAAGGTCCAGTGTGCCAACAAAACACAGAGGATTGATAACTACCAGTTCCCGGTCAGAAAAACCATCTCGTGGTCTCCGTCCTCATGTGGAGACGTGTTACTTGAGATCGACGTGGCCAATCTGAAACTAACCAAAAAGTACACAGGTTATAATGCTTTTGCCAAGTTCCTCTCGGATTTTCGCCATGGTCAAAGGACATTCAAGCCAAGCGATTTCCCGGACCAACAGGCTACTCTTAAGAGGCTTGGTATCCGTTTCATAAGGGTTAACTACCGTTTGAAAGGACATAAACCGGTACTGAGCTTGCTGGCCAGGGCCCCAAAACGGGTGCCGAACAAGATTGCTAAATGTTGGGACTAGGAAAAAACAAACCCTCATGGAACTGGATAGCACATGGTAAACATCCTTGTGCAAGGGACTATGTGACTATAGGTAGGGAGGACCCCCTGTCACAGGCTTTCTCGGGCTGGGTGGAGAAAGGCTACGAGGCCCTCGGAGAAGATGCCAAGAAGGCCAGTGTTACCCGGTCCTGGAGGTTCTGGGCAAAGACTCCCAAAGGAGGTCTTCTAGTCGTAGGGATCGTCAGGGATAGCTGTGATGCCATTGGAAGGCCATACCCTCTTCTGCTGATGGGATCAGGCCCGGTGCCTGATTGGCATGATAAGTGGCATCTGTTGCCTTATGCCTGTGATGCGACGTGGATACAAATGGAACATCTTTGTGCGCGAAGATATGATAACACCTCGCGGTTCCAGAAAGAATTCGCTTCTGCCATCCGCCCCCCTGATCCAGACTGGAGCAGTTTTGAGCAAGAGGTGAGCCGGGCTCTAGAGGCCCCTGAGAACCACGTTGCTTTTAATGATATAAAGATTCGTGCTGAATCTTTGGCCAAACTCGAAGAGTTTATTGTAGGAGTTGAGACCGCGGGCTTTGATAGTGTCCTTTCTGTTTTGACTTTGTGGCACACCATAGTCAGAGAAATGGGTGCTGGGCCACCAAACGCCGTATTTATGGGGGGCACAAATACACGCAGTCATCTCGCCCTTTTTAACAGGGCACTGTCCAGCAGCGATTTTGCAACTTTGTGGTCAGTTGACTTAAAAGAGGAACAAGAAAAATGGAACTGAGTGAGTTAGGCAAATCACCGATAAGCACGGACTCTCCCACCGGCTCTGACGTCCGTTACGAGCCGGAGTTTGAGGAGCTTCAGGCAGAGATAGATAAGCTCTCCTCGGTAACCGCTGAGGGCGGCCCGGATTGGAAAAAGGTTGTGAATCTGGCTTCCGAAATACTGGCAAGTAAATCAAAAGACCTCCTGGTTGCTGCTTATCTTGTTGCGGGACTTGTTCAGACGCAGGGGCATCAGGGCCTGGCAGTTGGCTTTGGTGTATTTGCCGATCTACTGGAGACATTTTGGGACAATCTGTTTCCCTCGAAAAAGAGGATGAGAGGCAGACGTGCTGCCATCGAATGGCTCATAGACAGGACAGAGACCGTCCTGGGCCAGATGGGAAGCGAAACCATTGACCCTGAAAACGCAGAAGCTCTCCTTGAGCATCTCAAGCGGTTGGATGAATTCTTGCGTGACAACCTGGACGAACCCCTGTCGGTCAGTTCAATATCGCGGTTTATTGAGGAGCATAAGGCAAAGCCCAAAGAAACTGATGCGGAACAAAAAGTAGCTACTACGGCTGCCCAGGTACCACAGAGGGGGGCTGCTGCCCCAGCTCCTGCGCCTCCTGAAGAGCTTGCCTCTGCAGAGGATGCAAAAAAACAACTTAAGAACGCCATGCAGGTGATCCGACACGCCTGTACTTACCTAGCAGACACAAACCCTGCTGACCCTTTACCCTATAGGCTCAGGAGAATAGCCACCTGGGCCCTCGTGGAGAACCTACCGCCAGCCACTGACGGGAGAACAAAGATACCGCCCCCTCCAGCACAGCTTAGCAATATCCTCACCAAGCTATATGAAGAACAAAACTGGGAAGGCCTGGCAAAGGCGGCAGAGGCCAGAATCGGGGAGTTCATTTTCTGGATGGATCTTCACTTTTATGTGGGCCAGTCCCTAAGTTATATGGGTCCTCAATATGAAAAGGCCTATGAGGCCCTATGCGGCGAAGTGGCTTACTTCATCCACAGATTCCCTGATATCCTGGAATTACAGTTTGCCGATGGCACCCCTTTTGTGTCGGATGAAAGCCGTAGGTGGTTAGGAGAGATAGGTTTTGGGGCAAGCACCGGCATCAGTCCTGAAACGTATGGTCCTGTGAGCACTACAGGACAGGATGACAGTCTCATGGCAGAGGAAATTACAAAGGCTAAGTCGCTGGCGAAAAAGAGGAAGCTCATTGATGCCGTGGGCCTTATTCAGGATCATATGCGAAAGAGTCCTTCTGCCAGAGAAAGGCTCCTGTGGCAACTTGCCCTTTGCCAAATCTTGATAGACCACAAAAAATCGTTCTTGGCTCTTCCACATCTGGATCAAATTTTGCATAATATAGAACGTTACGGCCTGGAAGATTGGGAACCCGAATTGGCCCTGAAGGCCCTTAAGGCTGCATGGGCGGCACTAAAGACGCAGACAGAGCCCCAAGGTAAAAAAAGGGCCGAAGAAGTCCTGGCCCGCATCACCAGGCTGGATGCAGCGGAAGCGGTTAGGCTAAAAAAACGTGCTTAGGAACATCGTCCGCGGTGTGATGATGTAAGGGCTTTTCTATAATATGTAGTAACCTTAATGAATAAGGAGGAAGTCATGGCAAAGGAAGCATCCGTAGCTCCGAGAGAAAGAGTCAACATCGTTTACCGTCCTGCAACCGGGGACGCCCAGGAAGAGGTTGAACTCCCTCTGAAGCTCCTGGTAATGGGTGATTTCACCGGCAAGCCTGATGATCGCCCTCTTGAAGAGCGCGAGCCAATCAACATCGATAAGGACAACTTCGATGAGGTGTTGAAGGCCCAGGGTATTGGACTCAACATTACCGTTCCCAACAAGATATCCGGGGAACCTGATGATGAAATGAGCGTGGATCTAACGTTCGAATCCATGAAGGACTTTAACCCTGAAGAGGTGGCCAAGAAAGTTCCGGAATTGAACAAATTGCTTGAACTGCGAGAGGCCCTAACAGCGCTCAAGGGCCCCCTGAGCAATATCCCGGCCTTCCGGAAAAAGATTCAGGAACTGGTAAAAGACGAAACGGCTAGAGAGCGCCTTCTTAAAGAGCTAGGGCTCGAAAAGTAAGAAAGGGGGGATATGATGGCTGAGGAACAAGAAAAATCCGTGGCAACGGAAGAAAAGACCCTCGAAGAAGGGTCTCTGCTCGAAGAGATAGTTCAGGCTACCAAGCTGAAACCCAGTGACGATGCCTACTCCCTAGCAAAAAGGGGTGTTGAGGCATTAATCGCACAGCTTCTCGAGCCCGGGCGTGAAGTACCCAAGGTCTCCAAAGCGGTGGTCGATGAGATGATCGCCGAAATTGATAAGAAGTTGAGCTTACAACTCGACGCCATCCTGCATCATCCTGAGTTTCAAAAACTCGAATCAGCCTGGCGCTCTTTGAAATTCCTGGTAGACAGGACCGACTTCAGGGAAAACATCAAGATAGAGCTCCTCAATGTGAGCAAAGAAGATCTGCTTGAAGATTTTGAAGACTCTCCCGAAGTTGTGAAGTCGGGCCTTTACAAAATAGTATACACGGCTGAATACGGCCAGTTCGGTGGTCAGCCTTATGCGGCCATGATAGGAAACTATGAATTTGGCCCGGGTCCGCAAGACATAAAGCTGCTTCAATATGTAGCTAGCGTCGCCGCAATGGCCCATGCTCCATTTATTGCTGCCGCGGGACCCCAGTTCTTTGGTTTGGAAAACTTCAGTGGGCTACCCAATCTAAAAGACCTGAAATCCATCTTCGAAGGGCCCCAGTACACCAAGTGGCAAAGCTTCAGGGAATCGGAGGATGCCAGATATGTGGGATTGACTCTTCCAAGATTTCTTTTGAGGCTCCCTTACGGGCCCGATACGCAGCCTGTTAAGGCCTTTAACTATAAAGAAGATGTATCCGGCAACCATGAGCACTATCTCTGGGGTAACACGGCCTTTGCCTTTGCTACCAGGCTCACCGACAGCTTTGCAAAGTACAGATGGTGTGCTAATATAATCGGACCTATGGGAGGCGGGGCAGTTGAGGACTTGCCTTTACACCAGTACGAGGCTATGGGCGCCATCCAAACAAAAATTCCTACTGAGGTATTGATCTCGGAGAGGAGAGAGTTTGAGCTAGCAGAGGAAGGTTTCATAGCGCTGACCATGAGAAAGGGCAGTGACAATGCCGCCTTTTTCTCTGCCAATTCATGTCAAAAACCCAAGTTTTTCGGTATCAGCAAGGAAGGTAAAGAGGCAGAGCTGAATTACAAGCTGGGCCTCCAACTCCCTTACATGTTCATCATAAATCGCCTTGCTCACTATCTAAAGGTGATCCAGAGAGAAAACATCGGAACATGGAAGGAAAGGGTGGACCTGGAAAGGGAACTCAACAACTGGATAAGGCAATATGTAGCAGATATGGACAATCCGCTGCCCAGTGTCCGGAGCCGAAGGCCATTGCGCCAGGCCCAGGTTACAGTAGAAGAGGTGGAGGGAGAGCCAGGTTGGTACAGGGTAGGTTTGAAGGTAAGACCCCACTTCAAGTACATGGGGGCGTTTTTCACCCTCTCCCTAGTGGGTAAGCTTGATAAAGAATAGAAGTATTAATTACGAAGAACCCATTAACCTAATAACTCGGAAGAAAGGAGGAACTAGCTATGCCAATGCCAGCACACATGGAACTAGAAGCAAAGAATCAGGGTAAAATTGAGGGCTCTTGCAACATGCAGGGAAGAGAAGGGACTGTTCTTGTCTATGCTATGAATCATAAGGTTCATATCCCACGGGATACTCACTCGGGTCTCCCGACCGGAAAGAGAGTACACGAGCCACTTACCGTAGTAAAGGAGTTTGACAAGTCTTCACCCAAGCTATTCCAGGCACTGTGCTCGGGAGAGCAATTCTCCAATGTTACCATCAAATGGTATCGCATCGATGAAACTGGCTCGGAGGAGCATTACTACACCATAAAGCTCGAAGACGCCATAATTGTGGACATGAAGCCTTACATGCCGGAAACTTTCTTGCCGGCCAACGAGCCTTATAAGCACATGGAAGAAGTCTCCTTCACGTATGCCAAAATCATATGGACCTGGGAGCCCGATGGCATAGAGGCAGAAGATTCATGGACGGCGCCCAAATAGGAAATAACTTACGATGAGGGAGGAAAGACTCTTAGAGCGCATCCGCTCGTGGAAGAAACACCCAGAGCGACGAGCAAAGGAGGATCCGAAGCGCCTGACAGATTCTATTCTGAATCATCTTCAAAGGATTCTGAACACCAGGCATGGGACCGTACCCATTGCCGAGGATTTTGGGATCCCTGATTTTACTGAGTTTGCTAGCAGCTATCCGGAGTCTCTGCGTACAGTCGAGAGGGCCATAAGAAATACAATCCAGAGATATGAGCCCAGGCTGCGGGCGATTCGGGTCAATTTCCTCCCTCAGGATGAAGATGTACTCACCCTGCGTTTTCAAATAGTGGCGAAGCTTGCTACTGAAGATGCAAATTTTCCGGTTACTTTCGAAAGCATCCTAGACAGTGAAGGAAAGGTAAAGCTGAGGAGGTAGCCCTAAAGCTCTCGAGAAAAAGGCGATAATTTATTTTGCTTCCATGCCCCAGGTCTATGGCCCTCTATCACTGACCCTGGGGTTCGACATAATTCCGCTCAAGGATATTCATGTTCAATCGCTACTTCCAGGAAGAACTAGGTTACTTGAAAGACCTTGCGGTCGACTTTTCCAAGGAGCATCCCGCCCTCGCACCCATGCTCAGTGGCCCGACTGCCGATCCCGATGTGGAGAGGCTCCTGGAAGGAGTGGCATTTCTCACTGCTCTTCTAAGAGAGAAACTGGAAGACGAATTCCCGGAAGTAGTCCATGAGCTCATGCAGCTCATATGGCCCCACTACTTAAGGCCGATACCCTGTACAACTATTGTGGCCTTTCAGCCAAAGCCTGCCTTAAAACAATCTCTTGATGTGCCCTCGGGCACTTACCTGGCATCTGTGCCTGTGGAAGGGACCAGTTGCCAATTTAGAACCTGTTATAATGTGCGTTTGCATCCCCTGGAATTAATAGATGCGCATTTTGAGGAAAGGCCTGGTTCAGCACCGGCGATAGTTATAACTTTTGAACTGAACAGAATGAAGCC
>JALVSJ010000014.1:481-2557 GCA_027024445.1 Desulfobacterales bacterium | reverse complement strand
ATCACCAGTGTGAACTTATGGTTATTGTGTACGGCGTCTACAAGGCCCGTGATGCCGGAGTGGAAAAAGGTCGAGTCCCCGATAAAAGAAACCACCTTCTGGTCTGTGGCCTGGGAAAATCCACACCCTGAACTCACAGACGAGCCCATGCATATGAGGTAATCGGCCGCAGATATGGGGGGCAGCACCCCCAGGGTGTAGCAACCAATATCTGATGGATATATGGCATCCTGGCCGCAAACCTGTTTCACCGCATAATAGGTGGCCCGGTGAGGACAGCCAGGGCAAAGGTTGGGCGGCCTAGCAGGTAGCTCAGGAATCCCTGAGAGATCCACTGGTTTGGGAGGTTCATAGGGGACATCAAAATACTGGGCAATGGCGCGGCGTACCATGCCAGGGTCATATTCAAACAGTCGGCTCAGTTCCCCCACACCCTTTCCTCTAATGGGTTTGGTGATACCAAGTTCCTGGGCAATGGCCCGAAAGTCATTCTCATTGATGGGCTCCAGTTCCTCAACCACCAGCACCTTGTCCACTTGATCCAGGAATTGCTTGATGAGCCCTTTAGGGAGAGGCCAGGAAAAGCCCAGCTTCAATATGCTCACCTGGTCGGCAATCCCCAGATCGGCCACCGCATCACTCACATAGTTGACGCTTACACCATTAGCAACAATGCCCCACCTACCGCTTCCGATGATCTCATTGGTGGGCCATTTCTCTGCCTTTGCCATGGCTCGCTCGTATTTTTCCAGAAGCAATTTGTGAAGTTTCCTCGACACTGCAGGTATGGCCACGAAGTGAAACGGATTTTTCTGAAATTCCCCTTTTGTTTTCCTGGGCGCAAGCTCACTCAGCACCACCTTCCCCCTCACGTGATTGAGCCTTGTGGTGGTGCGCAACAGCACGGGGAGCTCCAGTTCCTCGGAAAGGTCAAAGGCCATCTTGGTGATGTCTTTCATTTCCTGTGTGTTGGTTGGCTCCAACATGGGCAGGCCGGACAGCCTCGCATAATAACGATTATCCTGCTCGTTCTGACTGGAAAAAAGATACGGATCATCCGCCGTTACAATTACCATTCCGGCCTTTACCCCCGAGTAGGCAAGTGTCATCAGGGGGTCAGCGGCAACGTTCAGTCCCACGTGCTTCATGGTTACCATGGTCCGCAGGCCGCTCACGGCTGCACCTGCCCCTACCTCCAGGGCGACCTTTTCATTGGTGGAGTACTCAAAGTAAAGGTCCGTTTCCTGGCTAATCCTGAAAAACTGCTCGGGAATCTCTGAGGAAGGAGTCCCGGGATAGCAGGTGGCAAATGAAAGGCCTGCCTCCAGGGCCCCCCTGGCTATTGCCTCGTTTCCCAATAGCAGCATTTCCTTTCCTACCGAGTCTGTGAGTAACTTGTGCATAATCTCCCCCATTTCTAGATCTTAAAACTTTCTTCTCGACCTGCATATTTCTTCCTTAACTTCGGTTTTTCAATCTTTCCCGTTGGGTTCCGTGGCACATTGTCAAAGAAGACCTTCCTTGGCCGCTTATATCTTGGCAGTTTTTCGCAATAGGCCAGCACCTCTTCTTCTGTCATCTCCTGGCCTGGTTTTAGTTGGATGATGGCGGCCACTATCTCGCCAAGCCTTTCGTCAGGTATTCCAATTACTGCTGCATCCTGGATCTTTGGGTTGTCCATTAGAAAGTCTTCGATCTCAACCGGGAAGATATTTTCTCCTCCGGAGATGATGATATCTTTCTTTCTGTCCACAAGCCAGATAAAACCATCCTCATCTACCCTTGCCATATCACCTGTTAAGAGCCATCCATCTATTATGGTGCTACGGGTGGCCTCGGGGTTCTTGTAATACTCCTTCATCACCCCGGGCCCCTTTACCATAAGCTCGCCGGGCTGACCTTTTGGCACATCGTTAAGGTTTTCATCTACTATTCTGTATTCCCAGTCAAAGCCAGGAACCCCGATGGCCCCTACCTTATGAGTATTTTCAATACCCAGGTGAACGCATCCCGGGCCCGTGCTCTCACTGAGGCCGTAATTGGTATCATAATCATGATGGGGAAAGACCTTCTTCC
>JALVSJ010000014.1:0-471 GCA_027024445.1 Desulfobacterales bacterium | reverse complement strand
TTTGATTGTGATGGCGGTTCTCTACTATGCAGGCGGCCTCCAGGTTCCTGTGGGTAAGCAAGATGGGTTTTGGTCTGCCCGTGGTCCCTGAGGTGAAATACAATGCCGCATCATCCAAGATGCTCAGTGGAACCTTAGGGTCCTCAGAAGATACCGAATCAAGTGTTGATTCGTAGTGTTCGCAATAATCGGGAGTGAGCTCCTTGGGCCCCACAAATATATAGTCTTTTATGGTCTCCAGCTCATCTGTTATCTCATTGATTCTGTCAATAAATTCTTCGCCAAAGATGATCGCCTTTGCCTCGGCAATATCCACGCAGTATTTAATGTCCTGTGCAGAGAACCGAAAATTAAGCGGGACTGCCCATGCCCCTGTCCTGAGTATCCCGAAGTAAAACGGCAACCATTCAAGACAATTCACCATCAAGTGGATGACCTTGTCACCCTTCTGGATGCCTTTCTCCATCAGGG
>JALVSJ010000013.1 GCA_027024445.1 Desulfobacterales bacterium | reverse complement strand
GTGGATAGGATTTTTAGCTGAACCATAATTAAACCAAGATTTCCTTAGGGGCGGGGTGACTCAAAAAAAGTTGAGGACTCGCTGAAAAGGCGTAGGCACCTGAGTTCAAAACTCCTATCAAGTCGCCTTCTGAAGCTTCTGGCAAGTCTACAAATCCAAAAGTGTCAAGAGGAGTACATAATGGACCAACTACGTGGGCCTTTTGAAGAGGGGCATTTAGCTTATTAAGTACCGTGATTGGCATTGGTCGACGGATGAGGCTCTGGCCAAAATTTCCTGAGGCAGCTAAGTGATGATGCATGCCGCCATCCATTATTAGGAATATCTGGCCCCTTGATAGCTTTTTATATAAGACTCTGCAGATGTAAACTCCACATTCCCCTACCAGGAATCGGCCGAGCTCTATTACAAACTTGGTCTCTGGTAGGTCTTTTCTGTATTTTTCTAACAAGAATCTTAAGCTCTTACCCAAAGATTCAATGTCCAGTTCTTTTTCGTGGGAGTAAAGAGGAATGCCGAAGCCCCCACCCATGTTAAGAACTTTAATTGGAATATTCTCGGATTTCTGTAAGCTGAGGGCGTAGCCCAAGATCTTATCAAAAGTCAATGCCAACTGGTCGGCAGAAAGATTCTGAGTACCTGCGAAAATATGGATTCCCACAAATCTCACAAAGGTAGAAGACATGATGCGCTGGATTAGCTTGGCTGCATTTTCACTGTCAATGCCAAACTGCTTTGGCCCTCCACCCATCTTTACTCCAGATTGGGCTAATTCAAAAGGGGGATTAATCCTGACCAGTACGGATACAGTTTTGCGCAGCGAAGAACAGAGCTCTTCAATAATATAAAATTCTTGGGGATTCTCGATGCTTATACTCCCAATGCCCTGCTCAATTGCAAACTTAAGCTCATCGATTCTTTTGCCAGGTCCAGCGAAATTAGCATGTCCAGGGCTGAGACCAGCCTCTATGATCTTTTGGATCTCACCTTTGGATGCCACATCAAAGCCTGAATAGTATTTTGCCATCTCCGCGATTATGTCCAAATTGGGGTTAGCTTTGACTGCGTAGTGGACCTGCACGTCAGACGGGAGCGCTTTTAGAGATTCATACCTTTTTCGGATAACATTTCGATCATACACATACAAAGGCGTGCCATATTTATCGACCAGATGAGAGACTTTTTTCCCACCAATGATGAGTTCACCATCAAACTGGTCAAAATGAGAGAGGGCTGATTGCAGGACCAAGTTTTCAGCCATTGTGTTTGCCGCCAAACATTTTTTTTACGGCAGGCCGATCAATCTTTCCATTTGCGTTACGCGGGAGAGAATCCAAGAACTCTACTCGGGAAGGGACCATATAAGCAGGCATGTTTTCCCTGCAATATTTTAATATTGTATCCCGATTTAGCGTAGATGAAGTTGCAGGGGAAACCACGAGACACACAGTTTGACCATACAGGTCGTGAGGAATTCCGAATGCTATAACATCTGATACCAAACCAGAATTATATATTATTTCTTCAACTTCTGTAGGGCTTACCCTGTTACCCGCACACTTTATCATTTCATCTTTTCTACCAACAAAATACAGAAACCCATCCTCATCCATGTATCCGTAATCACCCGTATAGACCACAATCTCGTCTCGCGGAATATTGGGGCTCTGTAACGGATTTCTCTTAAACCTTTCATTAGTAGCTTTCCCATCTCCCCAATATCCCTGAGAAACCAGAGCGCCCCGGTGCACTAACTCGCCAATCTCTCCTGGTCCCACAGGTCTGTCATTATTGTCCAAAACCATGATTTCTACACCGGGTACCGCTTTACCTATGGAGGTAGGCTTCTGGTCGACCATTTCTGGGTCAAGATAGGTTGAACGAAACGCCTCTGTAAGGCCATACATAAGATATACCCTTGCATCAGGGATGCGGCTACGGAGCTCTCTCACATATTTCTCGGGTATGGGACCACCAGAGTTGGTTACATACCTCAATGAAAACATGGTATCTCCCCAAGGTATTTGCAGTAACTGAATCCAAGTGGTTGCAACGGCAGCAAGTCCTGTTATGTGGTACTTTTTCACGCTATTCAAAATATCCCTGGGGAAAAGATAGTCGAGCAGAACCAACTGAGCGCCCCTCAGAAACGCAGTGGTTAATTGGTTAAGCCCATAGTCAAATCCAAAGGTGAGAATGCTCAACAAGCGATCATCTTCTTTAATGCCCAAATAATCCGCGACAATATTAGCACCTGATACCACGTTCTGGTGGCTAAAAATGACACCTTTTGGCCGGCCTGTGGATCCTGATGTATAAAGAATTGCAGCAATGTCTGATCCAATAACCTCTGGGAACTCACAATTACTTAAGTTGGTATTCATAATTTCCTGCCATTTAACTACATCGCAGTCTAAGCTAAATGGTTCTGTGGGGTTATCAACAAGAATCAGGCCTTTCAGATCCTTTAGAATATCGGTTATGGAGGGAAGACGGGATGAAGAGGTTATGAGAACCTCCGCTCCTGAGTCCTTTATAATATGTTTCACCTGGTGCACGGT
>JALVSJ010000012.1 GCA_027024445.1 Desulfobacterales bacterium | reverse complement strand
CCTCAATTGAGGGCCTATAAGGTTGTGCTCCCCCAGTACCAGTGCACAGTACAGGGCCAAATCATCTGCCGTAAGGGTTGTGGAAAAAAAGCGCCTGAGGGGCCTTCGTAACCTCTCTACCCCATTGCGGGGCCATGGGAGCTGCCCCTGTCCAAGAGATACGATTCCTCTGCCATCTGACTCTGGTGCTGAAAAGTCAAAGCCTTTGTGGAGCATATAGCTCTCATAGTTGAAGCAGCCTGGGTTGCGGAAATTGTGAAATTTTCTTGGTATGCAGGAAAACAGGATCTTTTGCCCGGGGACAAGTTGCGGCGCGTGGCGATACACCGTTACCCTTGCCTTCCACTTCACCGCTTTGGAGTGTGTGGCCAGATATACCCTCTGTACCAAGAGATTGAAACGCTCACGTCCCCCATGCAAGCTGGCTACATCCAGAACAGTACCCTCAAGTTTAACCCTTTGCCTTTTGTGCAGGATAGAAGCAAGTGTAGGGTCGTTATGGGGTCGCGGAGAGATAGCCAGACCCAGTGAGAAGAAGGTGATTAACAGTATTGATAGCCCAAGTCCTCTGGCGGGCCTGCAAAGATGAACCACGAGCAGGGCGATAAGGCTCGCCATTAGAATGATGAGAGCTAGGCGGTGATCGAATTTAAGTGGGTTCGCGAGGATTCCCGCGATAAAGGACAACAGTGCGGGAACCAGGGGGCGCCCAATCATCCTAGGCCCTTTCCCTCCATATCCTCGCACCCAGGCCCTGGAACTTTTTCTCCAGGTCCTCGTAGCCACGGTCAAGGTGATAAATCCTGTGCACCTCGGTGTGTCCGCCCCTTGCCACCAGACCTGCCAGAATAAGGCATGCACTGGCCCTGAGATCAGTTGCCATTACAGGGGCTGCCAGGAGTTGCTTGCGGCCCTTTACCAGGGCCTGGGCCCCGTTGATCTCTATTTCTGCCCCCAGTCTCCTGAGTTCACTGACGTGGATGAACCTGTTCTCAAAGATTGTCTCCCGGATCATACTCCAACCGTCTGCAATGGACATGAATGCCATGAACTGGGCCTGAAGGTCTGTGGGAAATCCAGGATAGGGCAAGGTCTTAATGTCCACGCTTTCTATCCTGTCCGGGCCCTGTACAGAGATGCTCCTGTCTCCCGGGACTATTCTCGCTCCTGCCGTTTCTACTTTTTCGATAACCGCGGTTAGATGTTCAGGCATGCAATCCTGTATTTCCACATCCCCGGCACACATGGCAGCGGCAATCAAGAACGTTCCCGCCTCGATCCTGTCAGGAATCACTGCGTGTTCTGCCGGCTGGAGTTCCTGGACTCCTTCTATGGTGATGGTGTCTGTGCCGTCTCCTGTTATCATGGCCCCCATGGAACGAAGAAAATCGGCCAGGTCCTGAACTTCAGGCTCCTTGGCGGCATTCCTGATGGTAGTTGTGCCATCAGCCAGCACGGCTGCCATCATCAAGTTCTCAGTGCCCGTGACAGTGGGGATATCAAGGAAGATCTCTGTACCCTTGAGCCTTCTCGCCTTGGCATTTATGTAGCCACGGTCCAGGTACATGTCCGCACCCATGGAGGCCAGGCCTTTTAGATGAAGGTTGATGGGCCTTGCACCTATGGCACAACCTCCTGGCAACGAAATCTTTGCCCTTCCCAGTCTTGCCACCAGGGGACCAAGCAAAAGTATGGAAGCCCTCATGGTCTTAACAAGCTCGTAAGGTGCAACGTGGTGGCGGGCCTGCTGGGTATCCACTACGAGTGCTCCCTGTTCCTCAATAAAATCTGCTCCCAGCAGCCCCATTATTCGCTTCATGGTGTCAATATCCCTGAGGGCCGGTACATTATGGATGATACTTTTTCCCCTTGATAACAGGCATGCAGCCAGTATGGGCAATGCAGCATTTTTTGCCCCGCTGACGGAAACTTTCCCGGAGAGAGGATAGCCCCCCTCTATGACTATCTTGTCCATTTCCTTGTCCTTTGTAGACCTTGGGCCTTGTACCTACTTCGGATGATACTTAACCAGCACCTCATGGTTTCCTTTTGAAAGGAAACACCTTTATGAAATAAGCACAATTATACCTCTACCCCAAAGATCAAAAACTCGTCAATGCGTTTTTACGTTAAGCCATCGTTGTCCAGGATCGGCGTTGAGTACATGGGGGGGAGAATTCATAGAGAACTATTATCTATTCCTTGAAACAAAGGAGTACATAAAGATACTATAACAGGAGCGAATACATATTTTTATGAGATAAAAGATGGGCAGCACCGAAATACGCTTCATAGTTGATAGTATGCTCGGGAGATTGGCCAAATGGCTCAGGATAATGGGCTATGATGCCCATTACCAGCAGCGCTACACACAAGATGAGATTGAGGCGCAGGTTGGTGAGGGTAGGGTGTTTGTGACACGGAAGAGGCAATGGGTAGAGCTATTTCCCTCTGCTATTGTGATCTATTCAGACCATGTTGGAGAACAATTGAGAGAACTCCACGACCGGGGTTTACTGGCCTATGGGCTATCTCCATTCACCCGTTGCATAAGATGTAATG
>JALVSJ010000011.1 GCA_027024445.1 Desulfobacterales bacterium | reverse complement strand
TAGGATTTCGAGTCTGGTAAGCAACTACCCTGTGCCAACCAAGCTTTCTATAAAGTTCCCGCACCTCGCCAGGAGTTCGCCTAATCTGGCGGAAATCAAAGTGTAAGGGAAGGCTGAGTATCTCCAATTCACCCCCAATATAATAATCTCCTACGCTATCCAACAGGTATTGTACACCAGGGTGCCGCCTATCAAGAGTAGCGAAAACCTGCTCGCATTCTCTTTGTCTATCCACAGGCCAGATATCTTCCACATGCATGATGGCCAGCAGAAAGCCCTCTGGATCCCTTAGTGCCAGCGATTGGCCTGCTTCTAACGATTCGGCCTGGACCTTGTTGATATCGAGACAGATGGGAAGCGGCCACAGCAGCCCGTCTTGCAGCTTCATCCTATCCAGGACTGATTCATAATCAGGCCGCGTCAAGAATCCTTTCAGTGGTGAGAAAGCTCCAATCCCCAATAATTCCAAGTCGCACATTTGTCTATCATTCAATATGATTTCCGGGAGGTTAAGGGCAAGCTCTCTCAAAATATCCCTCCTCTCCCTATCCACAAGCAAGTCAACGAGCTCTCCACCATACGGTTCAACCCAATCAGCATGGACCATTGGTCCTCTCACCCTCCTCTAAGATGCTTCTAAATTTGATGTTCGTGCATACACCAAATTCTTGTATTTGCTTTTATCTAACTTGTCAATCATCCTGAATTTTTCAGACTAAACCAGCCTCACCAGTTGGCATACAGGAAAAGGATGCCTTATCTAGTATCCGCCTAGAAACCTTACGCTCCCTCCCTCTGCCTGTGGTAGGCCTCAATGGAGAGGCGATTTATAATGCACTATCCAAAGATCGGTATAATTTTGCCTGATGTGAAGATCTATTTCTAGTCCTCGCTAGCTCAATGCCCTCTCGCGAGCCCAAAGCCCTTTAATATACGAATTTAATTGAAACTAGAATGCCGCTATATTAGAAGGTAATTAATCAAGTAGCTCGTAAGGAGGAAAAATGAAGTACGAAGACTTTCCACAAGAGATAAAGCCTTACCTTTATCCGGAGCCCAAAGGTCTTATGGTCTACAATTGTCTTCAGTGCGGTTCAGATTTTGACATATCACAACTCCTTTATACTTGCCCTGAGTGCGGAAGCGTGCTGTTGCTCGTGGACAAAAACGGCCCTGAGAACTCAGGAATCAATGGTAAGGAATGGCGGAGAATCTTTGATTACAGAAGAATGCTTAATGACCTCCCGCTCAAAGGCATATTCAGATACTATGAATTCATAGCACCGGTCATCCCGCTCGATCTTATAGTGTATCTTGGAGAAGGCCATACACCATTGGTCAGGGCTAACAAGAGTCTAACCAGGGAAGTGGGGAGCCAGTTTTATTTCAAGAATGACGGCCTGAATCCCAGTGCCTCTTTTAAAGACAGGGGAATGGCCTGTGCTCTCAGTTATATTAATTACTTGGCCAAAGAAAAAAATCTGAGCGACATTGTTGCGGTTTGCGCCTCTACCGGTGACACCTCGGCTTCTGCAGCTCTTTATGCCTCATACTTAAGGGACATTTTGCATCCGGCCGTACTTCTGCCAAAAGGCAAAGTAACTCCACAGCAGCTATCGCAACCCCTTGGGAGCGGGGCAAAGGTGTTTGAAATTCCAGGTGTGTTCGATGATTGCATGAAGGTGGTGGAACAACTTGCTGAGAACTACAATGTAGCGCTGCTTAATTCAAAAAATAGCTGGAGGATTCTTGGCCAAGAAAGCTTCTCCTTTGAAATAGCCCAGGACTTTGACTATGAGGTTGGGGACAAAGTGGTCGTAGTCCCTATTGGAAATGCCGGAAACATCACGGCAGTCATGAGCGGTTTCCTCAAGTTTTTCAAAGCCGGAGTAATTGACAGCCTCCCCAAAATTATAGGGGTTCAATCAGAACACGCCGATCCCGTTTACAAATATTACTTGGAACCGGAACCCCGTTGTCGCCACTTTAAACCTGTCACAGTAAAGCCAAGTGTCGCCCAGGCCGCGATGATAGGCAATCCTGTGTCAATGCCACGGGTCATCCGGCTTGTGGACGCTTACAATGGCATTGAGGATGAACAAAAGATATTCGTGGTCCAGGTAAGTGAGCAAGAGATAATGGACTGCATGCTGACCGCGAATAGAAATGGCCATATAGTGTGTACACAGGGTGGGGAGTCATTGGCGGGATTTAAAAGAGCTATCAAATTAGGATACGTGAGCGACGGGGAAACCGGTGTACTTGACTCAACCGCGCATATGCTCAAGTTTGCGGTCTTTCAAGACATGTATTTCACGGATTCGTTCGATCCTGAATTTGAAATCACTCCCAAAGATGATCTCAAGAATGCCCCCATTGAAGTGAAGCCAAAAGGGGTCCAAAAATTGCCGGCTCCCGGCAAGCCCCTGAGCGGGGAGGATTTAAACATATTTGTGAAGCAAACTGCTGCGGAAATAGCCAAATTCTTGGGGCTTGAGCCGAAATAGTGAGTACCACGGGAAGAATTAAGATACTTGTGGTTGACCGTACTAGGATGGGGTT
>JALVSJ010000010.1 GCA_027024445.1 Desulfobacterales bacterium | reverse complement strand
GAGGTAAGACAGGCTATCCAATCGCTGAAACAGGACTCCGAGGAGTTATTAAGACTTGAACAATAGTGAACGTGGCGGGATGGTCAAAATGCATCAGGACAGATTCATAGAGGCTTATAGGAAATTTAGGGAAAGCGTGGACCTTGAAAGAACCGCGGGGCTTCCGGACTTGAACCATCTGGTCTGGTCATTGCTGGCAGGTATGCCCAATGTACCGGCAGATGAAGAAGACAGTACTGAAGCACCCCTCAGGGCCATTGACCAGAAGGTTGCTATCTTAAAGGCCGTATTTGTGGAAGTTCACAGGGAGAGGGATGATAGTTTTTTGGATGAGGCCCTAAGCATATACGATGAGGCAGGAAAGCTAGCAAAACTCCTTATTCAAGAGGCAGGGACAACACCTTAAACCCCAAAATCCGCAATCTCTTTGTTTCAGGTATCAGCAATCAGCTATCAGCGGTCAGCTTGTCCCCACGGAAAAGAAGACAGAAGTTTGGCTGGCTGCGATTTGTGGCAGGCGCGCCCATCATTGACAGACGACGATAGATCACTTCTACATTCGATATTCGTAATTCTTTAATCCCTATGTTCGCAATCCCTCAATCCCAGAATCCCCTAATCCTTCTACCCATCCCGCCTGACCGTCGGGCAGGCATTCCAATATTCCATTATTCCAGTATTCCCTTACAACGTGCTGGATATTACGATCTTTTGTATCTGGCTGGTGCCTTCGTAGATCTGCGTGATCTTTGCGTCCCTCATCATTCTTTCAAGCGGATATTCCCGGACGTAGCCATATCCTCCAAGCAATTGAACAGCATCGGTGGTGACCTTCATGGCCGTCTCCGCGGCACACAGCTTTGCCATGGCCGAGTACCGGATAGCGTTCTTGGGAAGCTTATCCAGATTCTTCGGGAAGGTCTGAAACAGTGATGCAGCCTTATAGGTGAGTTGGCGAGCCGCCTCTACCTGTGTCGTCATATCAGCCATCATCCATTGCAGCCCCTGGAAAGAGAACAATGGCTTGCCAAATTGCATCCTCTCTTTGGTATATTGAACTGCGTAGTCCAGGGCACCTTGAGCAATACCCACGGCCTGAGCAGCCACAGGAATACGGGTAATGTCCAGGGTCTTCATGATTATATGGAAACCTTTGCCTTCTTCAGCCAAAAGATTTTCCGCAGGCACTCTTACATCCTCAAGGATCACTTCCACGGTGGAGGAGGCGCGCAGCCCTAGTTTCCTTTCATGCTTACCGATCTTGAGCCCTGGTGTATCCTTATCCACAATAAACATACTGATACCCTTGTGCGGGGCCACGGAGCTGTCCGTTCTTGCTGCTATGCAAACGACGCTGGCAACGTCAGCATGAGAGATGAATATCTTCGTCCCGTTAATGACATATTGATTGCCGTCTCTTACTGCCTTTGTCCTGAGTCCCGCCACATCAGAGCCAGCATTGGGCTCCGTGAGCCCAAAAGCGATAAGGTTTTCGCCAGTTGCAAGCCTGGGAAGGTACTTGTCCTTTTGAGCCTCATTGCCTGCTAAGAGAATGGGAGTTGACCCCAATTCGTGGACCAAGAGAATTACGGCCGTGGAGGCGCATACCTTGGCTATTTCCTCTATGGCCAAACACAGGGCCATCAAGCCCATCTCCGAGCCACCGTATTTTTCGGGAAAGTCTGCGCCAAAAAGGGCATTTTCCCTCAATACTTCAACCATGTCCCATGGAAATGCCTCTTCTTCATCTCTCTTGTCTGCGCCGGGGGCAATTTGTTCCTTGGCTATTCGAGCGACCGTATCTTTCAACATTTCTTGTTCATCAGTAAGTTCGTAAGTCATGCCAACTTCTCCTTCTTAGAACCCTTGCGGTTGGATTCTTTATTGGGTCTTGTCTCTTGACCCATGTGATATATAGCCTATAGCGTAAAGAGTGGTGAGTGACAAGCTTATTTTGATGTTGACTGGCTTCTATGTGTGGTGCTAGGCTGTTATCATCCTTTTATTACCCCAAGGGGCCTCAGGCGGGCAACTTTGGTGGCTAATCCGGCACAGTGAACTACTTCCACTACCTGGGAGACATCCTTATAAGCTTCGGGCATTTCCTCTTTGAGGGTTTTTTTACCTCTTGACTGTACATAGATGCCTTTGTCTTCCAGTTCCCGATCTATGGAACGGCCTTTTGCCCGTTTTATTGCCTGAGAGCGACTTAGTACCCGGCCTGCTCCATGGCAACTGGACGCGAAAGTCTCCTTGAGTGCAGTTTGAGAGCCGACCAGTACGTAAGATTCAGTGCCCATGTCGCCGGGTATGAGGACAGGTTGACCAACATCGCGATAAACGGAGGGGAGGAGCCTGTGGCCCTTGGGTAGAGCCCTGGTGGCGCCTTTGCGATGAACACAAACCTCAATCTGAGCGCCGTGAACCTGGTGTTTCTCTATTTTGGCTATATTGTGGCACACATCATAGACCAGACGCATTTGGAGTTCCTGGGGACTTATGGATAGAGTTTTCATAAAGGTTTCTCGGCACCAGTGCATTAGTATCTGGCGGTTAGCCCAGGCA
>JALVSJ010000009.1:4982-7876 GCA_027024445.1 Desulfobacterales bacterium | reverse complement strand
GTATCACCTTGCCCCCACCATACCATAGAATAAGGGCCACTCCGAACGAGCTCAACAGTTCCATTAGCGGCATGAATACAGCAAAGATCTGGATCTGTTTCATTCCGGCCAAAAGGTTTTCGTGGTTTATTTGCCTGAATGACTCCTCTTGGGCCTTTTCTGCGCAGAAAAGCTGAATTATGGAGATTGCACCGAGCCTTTCACCAAGGAAGGCATTTATCTTGGCAACCTTTGCGCGGAGTTCTCTAAATGCCTCTCTGGCCAGAGAACTGAAAAGAAATGTGAAAAAGGACACCACGGGAACAAGCCCCATGCATAGCAGTGCAAGTCGCCAGTTCATATAAAACAATACTGCCATTATGCCCGAAAGGATAAAGAAATCTTTAAATAGGGTGACAGCAACTGACTTGAACATCTCGTTGAGATTTTCAATATCATTTGTAACCCTGGTGACCAGTCGACCAACAGGATGTTTGCCAAAGAACTTCACTGATTGGCGTTGTATATTGTGGTAGAGCTTCATGCGCATATCCTGCATGATATTCTGCCCGGTATACTCCAGGAGGTAATACTCTATATACCCGAGACTGAACGATATGAGAACAAGGGCTGCAAGGACCAGCCCCATAACAGCCAGCCCTCTGAGGTCCTCCTTGCGCAGGTCCGCGATTTGTTTCGGCGCCATACCCTTGAACGCTTCTGCGGGCACAACAGCCAGGCCATTTTCAAGGTGTCCAATATGGCTCCTCCAGGGCTGGGGTATGTGGGAGGTATCAGCGCGACTGGATACTACGTAATAGCGCTCGCTGGACAGGACCCTGGCCTTTCTGTATTTATGAAGGTCCTTTGGGTCAAGCTTCTTCAGATTCAGACTGGATATCAGGTAAAAGCTCCTATCGCTGCTCCTTAGGAGGTGGTGGCCATAAGAACGAACTAATTCTGTGCTGCAGGAACCCGCGGGTATCCTGTACCAATAGGGTACGATAAATTTATCAATGGCCACTTTCGAGAAATATGGCATTGCGAGATCACACAGGGTTATGACGACCGAGCAGGCAAGAGCGACCACAATAGCTTTGCGGTAAGGGGCCGCATAGCTGATCAGGCGCCGCAGTAGCCTCAGGTCATAAGGCTTTCCCAGCCGGCCATCCTCAATGTATCCGTAATCCCTGAGCATATGGCTAAATTGCCTCCAGTTCCTCTGAATATTTACTTCCCTCGTAAAGTTGCCTGTATAGCTGGCAACTCTCAATGAGGAAATCATGGGGGCCCACGTCTATGATCTTGCCTTTGTCCATCACGGCAATCCTATCTACCCTGGCAAGTGTTGATGTGCGATGAGACACGATAATGTTGGTTTTTCCCTCTCTTAGGTGTAGTAATTTTCTCAATATCTCCCCCTCGGTTTGTATGTCCACCATGGAAAGCGCGTCATCAAGCACCAGAATGCGAGGATCACCTACGATTGCGCGGGCAAGGGCGATGCGCTGCCTTTGTCCACCTGACAGTGTAGCCCCCCTTTCACCTATTATGGTGTCAATCCCTTTGGGCAGCTTTTCTATCTCTTCGGTTATGAGGGCTGTGTCAAGGGCTCGCTCAATTTGCTCGTGGGTTATGTGATTTCTCCCAAGTACGATATTATTCCTTATGGAATCGGAAAAGAGCAGGGTCTGTTGGGGAACGAATCCAATGGCTTGTCGCAATATCTGGAGTGGAATCCTGTGAACTTCCTGGTTATCTATAAACAACGTTTCTGGGCGTATATTTATCATGCGCACCAAAGCGCTGAGCAATGTGGTCTTTCCGCAGCCCACGCGGCCCACTATGGCGACCGTCTCCCCCGCTTTTATTGTGAGCGATACGTTTCTAAGTGCAGGGTGCTTCTGTCCAGGGTATCTGTAAGTGAGGCGCGACAGCCGAATTTCCCCTCTTATGTGACAGGGGCGCATGGGGGAGTCAGTGGAGGTGATTTCAGGCTTTTCATCCAGTATAGCATTGATTCGCTTGATGGAGGCCGAGGCCCTCTGAATAAGGTTAGTGACCCATCCCAGGGCCATCATCGGCCAGGTAAGAAGATTCAGATAACTCGTGAAGGCTACAAAGTCACCTGTGGTTATCTGGCCGAAGATTGTTAATCTCCCACCAAGCCAGATGACTATTACCAGCCCGGCGTTTGTAAATATTGCCATCATGGGAAAGAAGAGGCTGAGGGTCCGAGCGAGCTTAAGGTTGTGCTCCACATACTTTTGACCTTCTGCCTTCACCCTGTTGTACTGCCAGTTTTCCCTGCCAAATGCCTTTATTACCCAGATGCCAGCCAGTCCTTCTCTGACCCTCTCAGTAAGGTCGGAAAACTGCCTTTGGACATCTTCAAAACCTGCTGCCATACGTCGGGTCAGCGTGCGAGTCAACAGGATCACAACAGGGGCGGGAATTAATGCAATCAGGGCCAGCTTTAAATCAATGGATACCATGAATCCTATGGCAGCTAACCCCAGGATGATTCCATCGGTGAGCCCAACGAGGCCCATTCCAGTGGCCATCCTGATGGCATTTATGTCATTTATCGCCCGGGCCATGAGATCTCCTGTTTTATATCGCTGGAAAAAGGAGCCTGGCAAAGACTGTAGATGGGAAAAGAGCTTGTTTCGCAGCGCTTCTTCCACCTTCCTGGAATGACCAAAGATCATGCGCCTCCACATGTACCGGCACAGGGCTATGGCCGTGGCAATGGCAAGGATCAGAGCCGCAAGGCTCAGGAGGGTGTAGCTAGAGGCATCTCCAATTGTCAACAGGTCGATGGCCCTCTTAAGCACAAGGGGGATGAGTAATTGCAGCAGGTCCACCAAGAGCAAGGAGACCAAACCTATCAGGAGGGACCAACGGTTGGCTTT
>JALVSJ010000009.1:0-4972 GCA_027024445.1 Desulfobacterales bacterium | reverse complement strand
ACCCTGGCAACTGCTTTAACCGCGCCGACAGTGTGGTAAATAGCACTGGTCTCACGAGCATTGCGCCTCAGCAACGAGTTGAGATCAGAAAGATCATCGATGTCCCGCCACGCCGGCAGCAACCTGTATGTGAGGGAGAGGGCCTCGAATATTTCCAGAGTCTTGTCGTAAACCGTATGCGTTCCCCATGCAAGGCCCTGAAAAACCTTCTCCATGAAGGACTCGGCTGTAAAACCAATAAGGTAATATCCCCCATCCTCACTGGGGCCTATCACAGCATCGACTCTCTCAAGGTCTTTGAAGGCCTGGTGGATGTAATCCTGAGGTAGATCAGGGAGATCACTTCCAATGAGTAGTGCAGCCTCGGCTCCCCTTTCAAAAGAAGCATGGAAGGCGCTCTGCATTCTTTCACCCAAATCATGACCCTGTTGTGGCTCAAGGGGAAGATCGTTACCAAGCCATTCCCGAATTTCTTTAACACCGTCCCTGGGGTAGTACCATATGGTTAAGGTGCCCCTGTAAGCCTTCAGGTTGGAAAGCAGGTCAAGGGTAAAGGCACGATATAGGTGTGCGCTTATTCGTTGGCCTACCTGCGCACCGAGTCTCTTTTTGACGAAGCCAGGTCTTGGCGCCTTGACAAATATCATCAGATCTCTAGGTTTGCTGTCCATTACTTATTGTGTAGCATTCAATTGCGTGCTTGGCAATGCCCGGGTCAGGTAACACCCTCATCCCTGAATCTCCAGTTCCTTGCCTCCTAAATTTTCTTGATAAACACTGCGGTTGTTATTAATCTAGCGAAAATATCATCAGCCATATCAGACTTTACCGAAAGAAAGGGGAATCAGTTTCATGGAACATCCACCTGTCAAGATCTATACTTTGAGCACATGCGGTCACTGCAGGGCAACCAAGCGCCTTCTGGATGAATGCGGGGTGAAGTTTGAATTTACAGACGTTGACCTATTGGAAGGTGAAGAAAGAGCGGCCGTTCTAAACGAGGTGCGAAAAATCAATCCTAATTGTTCCTTTCCTACAATTATCATAGGCGATACAATTATAATAGGACACCGTGAAGATGAAATTAAGAGGGCCCTAGGATTGTAGGCCAGCGTGGTTTTGATTACCTCGGAAGCCCCGGTTCTGCCCCATGTAAGGTTTTAGTCGCTATCGTGGGGCTCGCCGCCCAGTTTGAGGCGGAGGGAAGGCTCGTCTCTTTATAACAATCTACTAGAATAAGCGTTTGATTTTTGCTAGCATTCCGTTTTTATTTCGCTGTGGAGGGATCAGTAATGGGAAAGACTGCAACGCTGATTATTGATGGTAAATCTTATGAGTTTCCAATAATCGAGGGAACTGAAGGGGACAATGCCATTGATATTTCCAGTCTGAGAGCCCGGACCGGCTTTATTACTTACGATCCTGGTTTTGCCAATACGAGCGTGTGCAAAAGTTCAATCACTTTCATGGACGGAGAGAAGGGTATACTGCGGTATCGCGGCATCCCAATTGAGGATCTGGCTGAACATTCCACGTTTGTTGAGACATCCTATTTATTGATTATGGGGCATCTGCCCACTAGGAGTGAATTGAATCGGTTTTCTGTGAGGCTAAACGACCACTCCCTTGTTCATGAAGACATGCGTCATTTTTTTGAAAATTTTCCGCGCAGGGCACACCCAATGGGCATTCTTTCTTCAATGGTAACGGCTCTGCGGGAGTTCTATCGTGGAGTACTTGAAGAGGAAGAAAATTTAGAGATCACTTTTGCAAGACTACTGTCCAAGGTTAGGACAATGGCTGCCATGTCTTACAAGATATCCCGTGGGCATAAGGTGGTTTATCCAAGGCATGACCTTACTTACTGCGCAAATTTTTTGAATATGATGTTCGATAGTCCTGTGAGGCCCTATACAATAGATCCTGATATTGTAAGAGCCTTAGAGGTGTTCTGGATCCTACACGCAGACCATGAGCAAAATTGTTCAACAGCCGCGGTGAGGCTAGTGGGTAGCGCCCGAGTCAACATATATGCAGCCATATCGGCAGGGATCTGTGCCCTGTGGGGTCCCCTCCATGGCGGGGCTAACCAGGCTGTCGTCGAAATGTTACAACAGATCTATGACAGTGGTGGCGACCCAATGCCTTTTATTGAAAGGGCCAAAGACAAAAGTGATCCATTTAGGCTGATGGGTTTCGGACACAGAGTTTACAAAACTTACGACCCCCGTGCAAAGATCATGAAAAAGGTCTGCGATAAGGTCTTGGCTAAGCTTGGCAGAAAAGACCCACTGCTTGATGTAGCTCAGAGGCTCGAGGAAATGGCCATAAAAGATCCGTATTTTATTGATCATAATTTGTATCCTAATGTTGACTTTTACAGCGGTATTGTGCTGCGGGCAATAGGAATACCACTAAATATGTTTACCGTGATGTTCGCTATCGGACGGCTGCCGGGCTGGATCAGCCAATGGAAGGAAGGTCGCTATGATCCGGACTGGAAGCTATATCGTCCCAGGCAGGTATATGTAGGGGACAGAGAACGCGAATATGTCTATATTGATGAACGGTAAGCAGCCCTATCCTGACTCCTGTCTTTTATATTCTGACTTCCTAACAGGCTACCGCTTGCAGCAGGATGGTCAGTTTGACATTTGAACTTTGATATTTGCCATTTCTTTTTTCATGGGTGCGAAAGGAATGGAGATGCGAGATGGATATGAGCGTTTTTGAAGGTATGGGGGAAGCAGAACTGAAGAAATATATTCAGTTTCTGCTTTGGCACTACCGTGTCATTGACGCCTTCTGGTTTATCTATGTGGCTGAACGCTTTGATCAGCCCACCGCTGAGAGGATAAACGAACAGGTGTGGCGACGGGTTTCAGGCATGGCTGCTAAAGATTTACTGGCGCGGTTCGATATCAACAAAGGGGGACTTGAAGGATTTGTGGATGCACTGAGGCTTTTTCCATGGTGCATCCTGGTAGGTTACGAAATAGAGCAGAAGCCAGATGAAGTAATAATCAGCGTACCCTCCTGCCCTACTCAGGAGGCCAGGCTTCGAAGGGGCTTAGATGAGTTCGTATGCAAGGAGATGCACAGGGGAGAATTTGAGGGTTTTGCCCAGGTAATTGACCCTGGAATTGTGGTTGAGTGCCTGTTTGCACCTCCAGACCCGCATCCCAAAGAAATGTTTTGTAAATGGCGTTTTTACTTAAATTTGGGTAGCGAATAGAATGGAAGAACTGGATAAAGAAGTTAAAAAGCTCAAAAAGGAATTATTTGACCTTGAGAAGGTATTTTTTCACGAAAAGGATCTTCTCATAAAAATTATCAATAGCCTAGCATTGGCTGCTTCCCGAGACCCTGGCCTCTCCAGAGAGCTGGAAGCGCTGCAGGGCCTGCTTGATCCAAAAGAACAATTGGATATTGATGCCATTGAGACGCAGTTTAACTCACTCAAGGGTAAGATTCTAGCGGCCGAAGTGGAGGCGATTTGCCTTGAGGATATTGCCTCCATCAAAGAGACAAAGGAGACACTGGTCTCGGCATGCCGTGGGCTGAGAAGAATAATGGTGGCGGTCACGGAGGACCTTTATCCCCTTGATACGGTCCTGGATCAAAAGGCTTCCAAGGTAGATATTGATTGCACAAAGGATCTGCAAAAGGAAGATTTTGAGCGGGTCTCAAAAGAGCTTTTATCGTTTGTCGCAGGGTTGCGCAAGAAAATAGAAGAAGATTTCAAATACATCAATAGTACGTTCAAGGCTTTCTTGGAACAAATCAAAGAGTTGGAAAAGACACTGGCCGCAGAGCTGGGCGGGGAGGAGAGAATAAAGGAGATAGAGTATTTCGAAATGAACATAAACGAACACATGGGATCCATCGTCAGGTCCTTCGATATACACACCACCATAGACGAGATCAGGCATGTGGTGATGGAGAAGATAGAAAAGATAAAACAGGTCGTCTCTCTCAAGAAGGAAGAGGAAGTGGAGAGGGCCAGAGCGGCCAGAGAACATATGGAGAACCTGCAAAAACGCATTATGGAGGCCGAGCGCCAGGCCCAGGAGATGTCGAGGAGGGCAGAGGAACTCAAGACCGTGGCAATGAAGGATGGACTCACCGGATTGTACAACAGGAAGGCATTCGGGATGCGGATCGAGAATGCCCTGCAGCGTACAAGGACATCTGGTGAGGGTTTCTCTTTGATTATGTTTGATGTGGATGGTTTCAAGGAGATCAATGATACTTTCGGTCATGTCGCAGGTGACAAAGTGCTTGTGAAGGTTGCAGAATGTCTGAAGGCGTCTTTCCGGGAAAATGACTTCATAGCGCGTTATGGGGGCGACGAATTTGCAGTTATTATCGAGAAGATGGGCCGGCAAATGGCGTTCGATAGGCTGCAGGCGTTCAAGAAGAACCTGGCCAAGATACGCTTCGTATCGCATAAAAAGGGAGAGATAAGGATCACAGTGAGCAGTGGTGTGGCAGAGGCAACCCCTGAAGACTCTGTAGAAGCTGTTATCGAGAGGGCCGATCAGGAGATGTATAAAGAGAAGAATCAAAAGAAACATTCTGCAGGATGAATATTCTATCTTACCGGCGGGAATTTCCCATAACAGAGAGTTACTGCTTTTTGAATCACGCGGCCGTGAGCCCTCTGTCAAGAAGGGTGGTAAAGGCGGTAAAAGACGTCTCTGACCAGATGGCAACCCAGGGGATCGCAGGGTACCCGAAGTGGGAGGCCAGGACCGAGGAGGTTAGATCCCTATTTGCAGGATTAGTCGGGGCAGGGGCAAGGGATGTTGCCTTCATAACCAACACTTCAGAGGGGCTCAGTGCCATAGCCAGCGGTTTTTCCTGGAACTCCGGTGATAAGGTCATAACCGTCCAGCCCGATTTCCCATCAAATATATATCCCTGGATGAATCTGGAACGCCTGGGTGTCATGCTCATCACCGTAAGGAGA
>JALVSJ010000008.1 GCA_027024445.1 Desulfobacterales bacterium | reverse complement strand
GTATAAATGAATATGATGGTTAATACATAAACCACGTGCTCGGGTGCATACCATGGCAGCAAAATCATCAGGAACAGAAAGGCAGCCACCCATACCTTTGTCCACGGCTTTCGTATCAGCTTTAGCTCTTCCCTGTAACTTTCAATGAGATCCATGATCAGCTATCCTTTGTACATCGACTCGATTAGGTCTGCATAGCGCTTCTCTAGAAATCGTCTCTTCACCTTCTTTGTCGGTGTCACATCACCATCCTCCTCATAGAAACGCCTGGGTAGCAGGGCAAATTTCTTTATTGTCTCCACCCGGGCCAGGGTCTTATTTACTTTGGATACTTCTGCGCCGATGAGTTTTTTGATCTCTGGCCTTTGAGTGAGGTCTGCAAAGGTAGTGAATGGAATGCGGTTGTCCTGGGCGTACTTAGTGACATTGTCTTCGTCGATCAGGATCAGAGCTGTGAGATATTTTCTGCCGTCCCCGATTACCACGGCATCCTGGATGTATGGGCTGAACTTCAACTTGTTTTCGATGAATGCAGGAGTTATGTTCTTTCCCCCGGCTGTGATAATGATGTCTTTCTTACGATCCAGGATCTTTACATAGCCTTCATCTACTCTACCCACATCTCCGGTGTGCAGCCACCCATCTTTAAGGGTCTCAGCAGTAAGCTGGGGGGCCTTAAAATAGCCCTTGAACACGCCGCGGCCACGAGCAAGGATTTCGCCATCATCTGCTATTCTCACTTCGACGCCCGGAATTGGTTCGCCCACGTAACCCCACCTGGGCCTGTCTATCCGCTGGACCGCTATAACCCCTGTTGATTCAGTCTGGCCATATCCTTCCCTCAGAGGCACGCCAAGGGCGTTAAAATACTGGAACAGCTCGGGTGACGCAGGAGCAGCACCACATACTGCCCACTTAACGCGTTCAAGACCAACCTGACGCTTCAGGTGATAGAGCACCAAAGCGTAAAGAGGCCAATAGAGCAGGGACCACAGGAGGCGCTCGCGGGTCCCTCTGGCAGTTTTCACGTACTTAAGACCGACGCCGATCGCCAGTCTGTATGCAAGTCTTTTCAGTGGAGTGGAATCAGACATGCGAATCTCGATCATGGAAGCAAATTTTTCCCAGATTCGAGGAACGCTTGCAAAGACTGTTGGCGAGACTTCGCGGAGGTTCTGTGCAAGGGTATCCATACTTTCTACGAAGTTCACCGTACCCCCAGACCATATACCCTGAAAGACGGAGATGATATTTTCGTATATGTGGGCGAGCGGAAGATAAGAAAGGAGTTCGTCCTTGTTTGAAACAGCAATGACCCTGGTGAAGGACTCTGTGATGGCCATGATGTTGTCGTGTGTTATCATTGCCCCTTTGGGCCTGCCGGTTGTACCAGAGGTATAAATCATCATGGCCACATCATCGGGCTTTATCTGGCTCATGCGCTCAGAGATACACTCAGGGTGTTCAGCGAGATACTTTTTCCCCCGGGCCATGAATTCATCATAGAATTTGATTCCAGGATGGGAGAATCCCCACAGACCCTTTGGGTCCCAGACAATAACTTCCTTAGTAGGCAACTTGTCTTCTATTTCGAGTACCTTGTCTACCTGCTCCTCATTTTCCACAAAGAGGATTTTTGATTCTGAATGACCCACCACGTATGCTACTTCCTCAGCGGCCGAGGTAGAATAAACACCACATGTGACGCACCCAATGCTCATGGTAGCCAGATGGCAAATGAGCCATTCGGGTCTGTTGTCACCAAGGATAGCCACACGGTCGCCAGGCTGAAGTCCTGCCGCTATCAGTGATGCCCCTGTTTCTTTCACCCTCTGGCCGTATTCCTTCCATGAGATACGGTTCCAGATGCCGTATTCTTTTCTCCTCAGGGCGACCTTATCCCCATACCTTTCCACTTGTTGAAAGAAGAGTTCGGGCAATATGGTTGCCTTCTGGTTCATTACCATGTCCTCCTCTTCTTATATAGACGCCAGCCCTTGGGTGAGATGGTTTCTCCCCCTAATCCAAGATACAGTTCCTGGACATCCTCGTTTTCTTGAAGGTCTTTGGAAGTGCCTTCCAGCACGATGCGGCCGGACTCCATGATATAGCCATAGTCGGCAATCTTGAGAGCCATTTTGGCGTTTTGCTCAACCAGAAGAATTGTCGTTCCCCTTTGCCGTATTTGATCCAGGGCATCATAGACCACGCGAGCTATCTTGGGGGCAAGGCCTAGGGAAGGCTCATCAAGCATCAAGAGTTTTGGTCTGCGCAACATTGCCCTTGCCATGGCGAGCATTTGCTGTTCGCCTCCTGACAAGGTCTCTGCCTGCTGGGAAGCTCGAGTCTTCAATATGGGAAATAATCCGTAAATAAATTCATAATCTTTTGGTATGTCAGGGTCCCTCCGGCCCCAGCATCCAAGGTCCAGGTTTTCAGCGACAGTCAGCTCCCGGAACAGTCCCCTGTCTTCTGGTACGTATACGATGCCAAGGCGGGAGATGTGCTCTGGTGGCTGGCGCTGAATTTTCTTACCCATGAACTCAATGGTCCCTTTCTTGGGCTGATCCTTC
>JALVSJ010000007.1 GCA_027024445.1 Desulfobacterales bacterium | reverse complement strand
ATTTTCCTCCCCTGCTCAGCGGCACAATATGATCCATAGTCAGGTTCTCACGTCCCACTTTGCGATGGCAGTAATAGCAGATCCCTTTGTCCAGCTTTGCCCTCCACCACTGTGTCTTGCGCAAACGCCGGGCCTTTTCCTTCTCTTTCTTTACGTGCTCCTCCAAGGCACTTTCATCAAAAACGCTCATAATTTAGACAATAATTGGGTATCACAAACCAGCAGAGCTTTCAATTATTTCGTCGGATTCAACACCAATGATGTATTGGCCTTTGTTAGGGCCACTATCCAATTCGGTGATATGTCTCACAAGTGCGTCAACCTTTATTACTGCCCACCTAGCAAAAAAGGTCACATCTCTTAATTTGTCGCCGGGCTTAATCATATTTAAGATGTGTTTTTGCTCCTCAGAGACCAAGAGCCCGAGGCCATATTTCGAGTAATTTACTACTCGAAGCTTAAAGGGCAGTGGTTGACCGTCGCTCTTCATAATTTCAAACTCGACAAAGACAAATTCGGGTATCCTTGAACTGACTCTTTCCCACTTACGCCTATCCTTTACTTCTGAAGCTCTTAATTCCACGCTCCCGCGCGGCTTCTTTTTTACGGGAACATGCTTCTTTGTAAGGTATTCTATTCGTTCCTTGATCTTTTCCTCCCCGGGTGCTAACAATGATGCCTCCTGATAGAGATCCATGGCGTATTGGAGTCTGTTGATCCGCTCCATCTCAAGCCCTAGTCTAAATCTACCCATGGCCTTGCCAACATTGGTTGAGCAGTATTCATCAAGAATCCTCCTCACATCTTCTTTGACCCTTTCCGGGGGAGAACTTCTCAAGAGACATTTACATATCTCAGGGACTATTTTCTCTGCAGGATAGTTCAGCTTGAACAGCTTCACATACTCATTCACTGCCTCTTCATACAACCCCAATTCCCTCAGAGCAAATGCTCCATCCAAAATTACTTGAACATTTCCTTCAGAGGCCTGTGCCTCTGTGGTTATGATCACGTCTTCTGCCAGTTCAATCTCAGTTCGTGCTCCCTCGCCTTCCTCCTCGGCCATACCTTCCAGTTCACGCAATCGATCCTCTGCCATAGCCTTCTGCTCTGTGCTGAGTGGTAGTCCTGAGGATAGTATGGCTCTATAAGCATTAATGGCTTCTTCTAACAAGCCTTGGGAGTAGTAGATCTCTGCTTCCTTTAGCTTGGTCGCCGCCTCTTGACTTTGAAGATTTTGGTGGCGCATTTGCACTGTTTCTCCGCTAACTTTAACAGATGTTATCTTTCACTCGTCAGTTCAGTTCTTTCTCTCATTCACAAGCCAACCCAGACCCTTTTGGCTCCCGGCCTCTTTTTCAGCAGAGAGCAGGATTTCGCAGTTTAGCCTTATCATTGGTGTAGGTGCAGAATTACTTGCAAGTACAAAAAGATAACCTCCTTTTGCCCTTCTTATGTACAGCCTGTCTCGCTCAAATACCAGCTCAGCCTCTTTAGTCCCATTGAGAGTATATATATACAGCCCCCACCAGTCTTTAACCTCAGGCTCGAAATTGTAGGGTTCAATAAAATGCTTGAAGGCCAACTCCCCATCCCGTGTGAAGAGCATTATCCCCTTTACACCCTGGATTCCAAGTATATCTTTGAACATTCCCTGCAAGGCCTGAGTTGTGGATGTATATCCTGATATCATGCGTACCAATAGCGTTTATGTCATTGTAGTCACGCCACAGATGCTTAACTAGGTTGACCTTTCACCCTCGGGTGAGCAATTTTATAAATTTATCTCTGGGACACTTGGGATCTACAGATATCACTATGGTTTTCTCTTCTGGTACCAATAGATAATCATTTGCGTCCCCTCTATCCACATACGCCACTTTCAATTCGCCCGCGTCAAAAAAGGCCCCTATCCGGGAACTTTGTGCCAAGAGGCTATCCCAGGAAGTATCTTCACGGATATCAACAATATCAGCGTAATGCAGGCTTTCTTCCTCCAACCTTTTCCTTACTTTCGCAACTGGCTCTGATTCCTCCACCTCCTCAGTGGGGACAATAACCTCAGCTTCAGCAAGTTTTTCCTCCGGTTCAACCTCCTGTACACCCGCTTCGTCTTTTCTTCTCATGGCTTCAAGAAGCACGGCTTGCAAGTCCCGTTTTATCCTTCTCTTATACGCGCAACATGAGTTTTGAATCCACAGGCATACTCTGTCCCATGCCAATATCTCGTATGCTGCCTCCTCACCCCTCAGTCTATCGGATCTGGCGTCCAGGAGGATCCCGTCTCTAAAAAAAAGTGCTCCTCTTCTTTTCTTATTTTTTTCTACTAACCTTATAGTGCATGTACGCTGCTCCATCTCTATGAGCTGAACAAACATTCCAGTTGAAACATGGTATAGAACCCCTCCCTCAAACTGTCGATCCAGGGCCTTTTTCACTGCCCCCAAAACATCCTTTACTCCGTAGGGTCTCTCAATGCACTCAATCCTAACACTCTGTCCGACCATCTTTTGCAGTTTGACCGTATCCAGACCAGTCATCGCGATTATCTCTACGTCAGGATAAGACCTTGTCACT
>JALVSJ010000006.1 GCA_027024445.1 Desulfobacterales bacterium | reverse complement strand
ATGTATAAAGGAACTTGCGGAAGGCAGCGCTCCATGGGCCATACCGTGGCCATGCATTCACGAGTTCTTGGCTATTGTCACTCATCCAAAGATATACGAACCTCCTACGCCACTGAGGCGAGCGCTAGAACAGATCGAAGCATGGCTGGAATCCCCTAGCATTTTCATGCTTTCAGAGGGCGAGGGTTACTGGGACGAGCTTCGTTTGCTCATGCAGAGCGGTAAGGTCTCAGGCCCTCAAGTGCATGATGCAAGAGTAGCGGCTTTATGCCGTTTTCATGGAGTACGTGAGGTATGGACGGCTGATCGGGATTTCAGCCGTTTCAAGGGCCTTTCTGTGAGAAATCCACTGCTCCGGTAATTTGTGCTTTGTGCCAACCTGCTCGGTACATCTACCATATCCTTTTGAGGCTGGTGTAAATCATTCAATAGTTTCTAGGGGACATAACCATGAGTAAGAAACTAAGTACAAGTGCCCAGAGGGTCCAGGATGCCCTGAAGGCCCATGAGCTTGATTGTGAGGTGGCGGAGCTGCCACAATCCACGAGGAGTGCAAAGGAGGCTGCCGAAGCGGTTGGCTGCAGTGTTGCCCAAATTGCAAAGTCCATTGTTTTTAAGAGCAAGGAGACCGGAAGACCTGTGCTCGTGATTGCAAGTGGGCCCAACAGGATCAATGAGGAGACGATCTCTTCCCTTGTCTCCGAGCCTGTTAAGATGGCAAGCCCCGATTTTGTCAAGAGTAAAACAGGGTTTTCTATCGGTGGTGTTGCTCCGGTAGGGCATTTAGAGAAGCCAGAGATTTTCATTGATGAGGATCTTTTCAAGCACAAAGAGATATGGGCCGCAGCCGGCACACCCCATGCAGTGTTCAGGCTTACTCCCAAGGATCTTGTGGATATCACCGGAGGTCGCGTTATTTCGGTAAAATGAGGAGATGGAGATGACCTTTAATCTATTCACATACGGTACCCTCATGTTTTCCGAGATCTGGAGAAAGGTGGTGGGGCAGGATTACCCAAAGATACAAGCTACAATCACAGGGTATCAAAGAAGAAGAATCAGGGGAGAAACATATCCTGCTTTGATCCAGGGTAGTCACAATGACAGGGTAGAAGGGATACTCTACCTGGGGGTAAGCCCTGAGTACCTGGCGCGGCTGGATAGATTCGAGGGGGAAACCTACGAGAGAATTGAGGCAAAGTGCCACACAGGCAACGGCAGCGCAGTGCCTGCCTTCGTGTATGTGTTCAAGCAGGAGTACATGAAATTGGTCGAAGACGAGCTGTGGGACCCTGAGTGGTTTCTCAGGGAAGGTATGGAAATCTTTACCGAGAGCTATTTAGGGTTCAGTGGGTGACCTGCTTATCTCAGTCATGGCTTTGTCAGTCTTGCCCTGGGTTACTGAGCGGCTAAACTAGCCACGTGCCCTATCCTCACCCCTCGTCCTCTTCTTCACTATTCTCTGAACTGGTATTGTCACAGGGCGGGGGCTCGGTCGGCTGCGGCCCGATTGATACAAGCACATGGCGGTCCGGCGTAAGCACCTTCTTTGCCGCCTGTCTTATCTGCTCCAGGGTCACCGCCTTGATCTCCTTGATAAGTTTTTCCCTATAATCATACCCTAGTCCGTAGAGCTCGTTGAGGGCCATGTCAAGCGCCTGGGCCCCATTTGTCTGCTGCTCGATTGCCATTGTGCCCAAGAGGTGGCGTTTTGCGTTGTCCAGCTCTTCCTGGGATAGCCCCTTATCACGAAGTAGCCGCAACTCCCTGAGTACCGCCTGCTTGGCAACGGGAAATTTTTCAGGCGCGCATCCCATATAGACTCCGAATGCGCCCGTCTCGAGCCCAGGTAGCCTGAAGGATGACACGGCATAGGCAAGACTTTGCTTGTCCCGCAGCCTGTAAAAAAGCCTCCCCCCCTGTCCGGACAGTGCCGTATCAATAAGTTCCATAGGGGCATTGAGGCTGCTTGATAAAGGGACCCCAAGGAATCCGATCACAAAATTCACCTGCGCACTCTTCTTATCAATATGAGCGATTCTTGTTGACTCGAGAGGTGGCTCTGGAGCAACTCTAATCACACTGGCTTTGTGTTTGGCCATATCTTCAAAGCGTGCCCGCAGCATACGGGCAACCCGGTCCCCCTCAATATCTCCCACCACTGATATTATGATTCGCGAGGGATCGCGCATCTTTTTGTACCAGCCTATAAGGTCTTCTCTGGTTATGCTTTGTATTGTCTGCTCTGTACCTGTTGAGGGATGACCGTATGGATGCCGCCTGTAAAGAGTAGCATAAAACAAGTCAAAGAGCTGTGCCATGGGTCTATCCCGCTTTGTGCGTATGGTCTGCAACATGTCAGTGCGAACCTTTTCTATTTCCTGTTGGGGGAATGAAGGGTCAGAGAGGACATTTGCTAATATCGACATCCCGCGGGCAAGGTCCTGGCTGAGGAATTTGGCGGTTATGCCAAAGCTGTTTCGCCCCGAGAAGGGCTCAAGGTCTGCGCCCATTGAGTCAAGTTGCAGGGCGATGTCTCTCGCTGTCATGCTCGCGGTTCCCCTCGTCAGCATCTTTGC
>JALVSJ010000005.1:9623-21807 GCA_027024445.1 Desulfobacterales bacterium | reverse complement strand
TTGACAAAGCAGGGGGTCATTGTCCAGGAAAGAGAGCTCGTTCGCCTGAAAGAACATAGGGTGACCCTTGCAGAGGACCAGAAACGGATAAGGGAAGAACTGGAAAAGATCTACCTGGATAGCTGGCTTCAGCCCCCATATTTCAAAGAAGTGAAAGGTAAGTTCTCTGGGAACACGGCTGACGAGGTTCTTGATGTTATGCTAAAGGATGGTGTTTTGATCAAGGTGAAGGAGGATCTCTACTTCCACCGTGATCCTATCGAAGATCTGAAGAAAAGACTCGTGGATTTTTTGAAAAACCATGGTGAGATTACAACTCCTCAATTCAAGGAGATGACAGGTGCCTCACGAAAATATACCATCCCCCTTATAGAATACTTCGACAAATCCCAGGTCACTGTCAGGGTGGGCGACAACAGGGTGTTGAGGAAGAAATAGAATAGAGCCTGAGAAAAACCCGGAAAGGCAGCAGGCAATTTGACAAAAAAGGTAGATAGTCTCTCAGATGCTCTGGGTATGGGGCGGCACGAACACATGGCCATTGTTGGTGCAGGGGGGAAAAGCACCCTAATGTTTGCATTGGCCGAAGAGGTGAGAAAGCGTGGCTTTCGGGTCATTACCAGCACCACGACAAAGGTGTGGGAAAGTCAGGCTGAGAGATCAAGATGTGTGGTGCTGACGGAGGCCAATGGCCAGTGGAAGATGAAACTGAGAGAGGGCCTATCAGAGCATGGTGAGGCTTTTGTTGGAAGCAGGAGACTTCAAAGTGGTAAGATAGAGGGAATAAGCCCTGAGACCGCTGATCAGATCTACCAGGAGAGGATGACAGACTACCTACTGGTAGAAGCAGATGGGGCCTCCGGGCTGCCTGTCAAGGCTCCTGCAGATCACGAACCTGTAATATCAAGCACTACGACCTTGACGATTGGCATGATAGGCATTGACGCGCTGGGCGCCCCCTGTAGTGCTGAGGTGGTCTTTCGGCTTGAAAGATTCCTCGATATTACAGGGGCGCGGGAAAAGGATCCTTTGACCCTTGAGCTAATCGATAAACTGGCCCAGGATGAAAAAGGTATTTTCAAGAATTGTCCGCGGAATGCGCGTAAGGTGTTATTTCTAAACAGGGTGGATAGGTTGAGTAGTACTGAACACTTGAAAGGGTTAGATGCCCTGGGAAGAGGGACTGTTACGGTAATATTAGGGTCCCTGCGGGAGTATTATTTTGAGGTGATGAGATAAACCCAGATTATGCGCCAATATTCAAATTGCCTTGTGGAGGAACATGTAACAGTCTTTCGGCATCACCTGCTTGATGAAAGGCAATGGGACATCGTTTTGCTAAGTTCGCTGCAGCGTCGGAAACTCCTTTTCAGACTGCATCTGACTCCTTACAGGGGGGCGGTCCTTGCAGACGGGATGCCTGGGCGCTTCGTGATAGTCTGCAATATCCGCAACCTGAGCATCCCTGCTCGGACCGCCCTGGTGGTCATGGGGAGAACTCATCCGGTAGATGCAGTCTTCCAAGAACCTCCCGACGCTGCTTCCCCGCCTGCCGGCGGGCAGGGGGGACATCCCATCGCCTTAAATTGATTCGGTTGGCCTTCGCGCATAATCTGGGATAAAGCTAGGAGTGGAGGAAATGAAAGAGATTTTTCAGGAGATGAAAAAAGCTGCCAGAGAGGGAAGGCCAACGGCGCTGGCAACAATAGTGATGCAAAAAGGGGCAGCGCCAAGGGCCATAGGGGCCAAATGCCTGATCGGGGAAGATGGGCTGCTTGCCGGGACTGTAGGAGGTGGGATGCTAGAAGCGAGGACCCTGCGAGAAGCAACAAAAGTACTGGCCTCCTCTAAGCCAACGAAGGTTTCATTTGTGCTCAAAGGCAAAGATGTAGAGAACTCTGATATGCTCTGCGGTGGTGAAGCGGAAGTCTTCATTGAACCGGTATCATATGAGGTTCATCTGCCCATATTCGAGCGAGCCGCGAGCATTGAAAAGAGAGGGGGTAAGGCTGCTCTTGCTACTATTCTCAATATTGATTTATGGAAAGATCATCAAGTAGCCAAGGTGCTGCTGACCAAAGAAGGGGAGAAAGTAGGAAGTATTGATATACCTCCTGCTGCTTGGGATTCGCTGGATACGTACCTTGAAGAGGTTATAGAATCTCGAAAAGCGGAGAAGATGATTCTCGGGGATGACCTGGAGGTGTTTGTCGAGCCTGTTGTGTCTAATCCTGTCCTTTACATATTTGGTGGAGGCCATGTCTCGCGGCAGATAGTACCACTGGCCGCAAGAGTGGGTTTTAATGTGGTTGTGGTCGATGATCGTGAAGAGTTTACGAGACCTGAAGACTTACCGGGAGCAGCAGAGATTCATCAGATGCCATTTGACGGCGTGGTTGAGAAGCTGGGCGTGGATGAAGACTCCTATATCGTGATTGTTACAAGAGGTCATGTGCACGACAAGAATGTCCTTGGCCAGGCATTAAGAACAAACGCCAAATACATCGGAATGATAGGTAGCAAGAGAAAACGTAACATAGTCTATCAAAAGCTCCTTGAGGAAGGCTTTAAGGAAGAGGATCTCAAAAAAGTTCACTCACCAATAGGTCTTGACATTGGGGCTGAGACGCCTGAAGAGATTGCAGTGAGTATCGTGGCCGAATTGATCAAGGTCAGGGCGGGGGCGTGAAAGAGGGGTGCAAGGATAAAGGCAAAAGGAGCAGGGGAAGAGGAACAAAAGAAAAATAATGAATATCGAATATTGAATGATGAATGTCGAAGGATGAGTGTAGGGGGCTTTTGTGGACAACAGTGAGCAGGAAGATTAAAAGGACAAAACAGACAGAACAGACTAAATAGACCAGATAGACCGAAGGGACCAAATGGGCCAAACCGACCATTATAGGAGGGAGAGACGTGAATGAATATCAGAAATGGTTATGGGAAAAGCTTGGAGAAAAGACGGTTGAAAACCTGAAGAAGCATGGTTTTGATGCCCATTTTGTATCCACTGTCCAGGAGGCAAAGGAACTGATCCTAAAAATGGTGGAAAACTATGAGACATTCGGGTTTGGAGGCTCTGATACCACCAGGGCTCTTGGACTTGTGGATGTACTGAAAGAAAAGGGAAAGGTAGTATATGACCACTGGCAGCAGGGGTTGACCAAAGAGGAAGATCTGGACATCCGCCTCAACCAGGGGCGGGCAGACTGTTTCCTCTGTAGCGCCAATGCAATCTCTATGACGGGAGAGATTATAAACGAGGACGGGATAGGGAACCGGACAAACGGCATGACATTTGGACCGAAAAAGGTCGTCGTGGTAGCCGGTATGAACAAGGTCCGGCCTGATCTTCATTCAGCTCTAGCAAGGGTGAAGGAGGTGGCAGGCCCCATGCGGGCGAAGAGCCTGGGGATGGCAACGCCATGTGCAGAAACGGGTCTTTGTACGGACTGCAACGCACCCCAGAGGATATGTCGAATAACTACCATACTGCATCGAAAGCCCATGCTGACGGATATGTCCGTTATCTTGATTAACGAGGAATTGGGTTTTTAGTGATATCATCACGCTAAGTGATTTTCAAACTAGAGCATCAGGGTTTAGAAAAATGAAAAAGCACAGTCACAGGTTTGTTGAAGAATATGATGGGATGGTGGGCTTGGGCCTCGACAGGGAAACCGATGAGTATACCCTCACATATTATGTGCAAAAATTTGCCGATGATGAGTTGATGAAGATACTGCGGTCACGCATGAGTGATTCAGACATCGAGGCCCTTGCCAACATGCTCTTCAGAATCATGAAGACCTATCTCACTGAGGAAGAATACCACACCTATTTCTTGAAGGATCAGGAGGAAAATACCTGATCAAATATCTCCCTATACGTGTCAAATGCCTGTTTTCCAAAGCATACAAATACCACTTTTTCGATGCTGGTGTCATTTTCCAGGAATTTTTTCGTCTCGGTCAAGGCAATCTCGGTTGCCCGCTCGAGCGGAAATCCATATGCTCCCGTGCTGATGGATGGAAACGCCACTGTCTTAGCGCCAATCTCCACCGCCGCCTTTAGACTGTTCTTGTAACAACTGGCAAGCAACTCATCTTCGCGGTTATTGCCTCCCCGCCATATTGGTCCAACCGTGTGTATTACCCATTTGGCTGGCAACCTGTATCCCTTGGTAACGCGGGCCTCCCCTGTGGGGCAGCCACCAATTGTGCGGCATTCTTCAAGTAGCTCAGGGCCAGCCGCCCGATGTATGGCCCCGTCTACTCCGCCGCCCCCCAGCAGGGATTCATTGGCGGCATTTACAATGGCATCAACCTGCTGTTTCGTGATATCCCCTTCAACAATTTCAATCCGCTCCTTCATTATGATCCCTCCTTTCTCTTGAATTGTTTATTAGAGGGTAAAACAAAGCTTGGATCAGCTCGGCTCTGTCCCATGTCTGCGTTCCCTTGAAAAAGGACGCTGATCTGGATTATTAGAGGAATGAATCTTTGTGATAATCTAGCCACCGAAATAACGCTAAAAAAAGAATCTAATACAAATTTAACAAAATCCTGATGTTTGCAAGTTAAAATTTTGTGATGGCTCCTGAGAGAAGATGAGGCAATAGGGATAAGGCCGCGGTACTTGTTGGCGAAGACTACGCGGTAACAGAACGCTTGGGGGATATTCAGATAGGGGGCTTCAGAAAGAAACTGGATTCCTACGGGGGGACCTGTCGAGACAATGAGGGGCGTAGGGTACAGATTCAAGCACAAAGGATAACAAGAACCCCAATCTCCCACAGATAATCATTAAGTCTGCTTCTATTCTACGATCTTAAAGGTTCACCATTTTCCTGCCCGTTTGCCTGGCATAGTCGGCCAGATCCTGCCCTATTTCTTCCAGAGTTGGATCTAGGGTCTCGGCGGCCTCTAGCAAAAATGATTTCCGGAACATCATGTCTTCCTCTTGTAAGATAACCATCACCACGCGAGGGTCGGAGGCAAAAAAACGTAGCGCCTCAAGCTCGAGAAAGGCATTGTTGCAACTCCTTGAGCCAGGTGCCTTACAATACATTATGTCGGAGGCCATGTGCCTGGCGCTTGCACTGAGATCCTGTAGCATCGGGTTTTGCCAGGTACTCCAGGGGACGACCTCCACCGTTGGAAGGGGCGGGGAGGATTCAGCCGTTTCCATTGCCCTAATATCCTCCACCATTTGCATGTATTCCCTGTGTAGCTCGCCCCCTATACCGACCGCATCATAAAGGGTTTTCCCCTGTTTTTTGAGCATCTGCAGTGCCTTCTTGGCGGAGTAGGCGGATGTTTCCCTTGCTTCCCGTATGAGCGCTCTAGCCTGCAGAACCTGTTCTTCCCTGGACGGTGCCTTTCCCAGGATGTTAGAGAAAAATCCCATAGCTGCCTCCTTTCTTACTGGCTCTCCACACTTTATACGGGATCAACTGCCGTTGCGTTCCTGAGAAAATAAGGATGCAGTTCCCTTGACAGGGTCTTATTGAGAGGAGTGTGTTTATGTTGGATATAATTTGACTTGACCTTGATAAGAAATTTTTTCGGTGAAGAAGTATAGAGAAAGTACGCTTGTGAGTCAAGAAAGAGGCTAGGGTAGAGTAGTGTCTCACATCTAGTGTCAAGGAGTGAAAAGGGGCAGGGGCACCTTCAAATAAATGTTAAAAAAACGCGAAAGAAAGCCTGTCCACCGGAACCCCTTTTCCCCTGACACAAAGTATTTGACACTACTTGTGATCCCCTTCAATTGCCTTTATGTTCTCTTTCGTGTTAGTATAAATCATCTCGCTTACCTGGCTCTGAGTATAACCTCTGTCCTGATCAGTATTTTTTCCTAATATGTCTTCTCGTATTGCTAAGGTGAGGGATGCAAGAGATTCGTGAAGTTCGGGCATGTCTCCTGAAAAACTCTTGTCAACTGAAATTCTTTTTATAGTATGTAGCAAGGAATGATATTCATGAAGGACCCTTGCTGAAGCAATGAGGGCTAATTTATGAGTAATGAACTGAAGGCGAATGATTTCTTTTTCCGAAAACCCGTCAAGAAGTGACATTTCTTCGAGCAAATCCAGCAACTGTTGATATGTGCTGGTCTTTAAGTCAAGATACCGAATGTTTTGCTCTTTTTCGATCTCGACAGCTGTTTGCTTGTTTAGCAGCAACGACGTAATAAATACAGTGACCAGGGTCCCAAGAAAAATAAGAATGACTTCTTGGGTAAATGGAAAGCTATCAGTAGCGTGATAAGCAAGCCTGATGAAGGCATAGCCTACAACTAGAGTGGTCAACGTGAGGAAAACGTATAATAGGTTTTTCGATTCCAAAGGCTTCCTCCGGCTTCCTTAGTTGTCTAAATATAGTTCCAATGTAGCTGCTGAAAAAGCAAACAAAACAAATAAAACCAAAAACATGAGTCATCTACAAACTCTATGAGTGCAGACTAATACGAAGCGGGCAAAAAAGGAAGCATAAAGTTAGACTTCAGCATAAACGAGGAGAATCAGTACCCCTTAGTGCATGTATAAGATCGGGGGCACTCCTGTGACGCTGTTAACTCAAAGCCGACCCTCACTTTCCACCGAAGGTCTCCGAAGCAGCCCAAAATGTTTTTTCACTTGTCGAGAGGTGTTCCTTTTGATATCATCTTTCCGCTTTTTCAAATTACGAAGACAGAAATATTTTTTCGTAGACACTAATGGTAATGCATGCTAGGTAAGATAAACTCCATTGTTTTCTCATGCTTTTGGTAATTCACTGTAATGTTACAGATAATTAGAATACGGATTTTTATTTTCTAAGGATATGATTCAGTCCAGACGAAAAGGAAAGATATAGCTAATGATACCCTTATACGACACAGTCCCCAGTCGTCGTAGCCCTTTTGTTACATGGGTAATTATTTCCATCAATTTCATTTTCTTCCTTATAGAGATTTCACTCCCACCCCCTGTTTTACAGAAGCTCGTTTTTTATCTTGGAATAGTACCAGCCCGCTACACATACCCTGCATGGCCCGGCGAAGGGATCAGCTACTGGCCATTTGTTACCCATATGTTTCTTCATGGAGGGTGGCTACACTTTATTGGCAATATGTGGACCCTATGGATATTTGGAGATAATGTAGAAGACCGACTCGGTCACCTCCGATACGCTATCTTCTATTTTGTATGTGGTCTCGCAGCTTGTCTCACCCATATTGCATTTAATATGCACTCAACGATCCCAGTCATAGGGGCGTCAGGTGCAATTGCGGGTGTCATGGGGGCCTATTTCATAATGTTTCCCCGGGCCAGGATAATTACATTAATTCCCATATTCATTTTCCCATGGGTCGTGGAACTACCAGCGTTGATCTTCCTCGGCTTCTGGTTTTTGGCCCAGGTGTTTTCAGGTACTTTTGCAATTATGGCGCCTGCTACGGGAGTGGGCATAGCCTGGTGGGCCCATGCTGGTGGTTTTGTAGTCGGAGCGCTTCTGGCTCCTTTGATAAGACAGTCCAAGGCAAGATATCGTCGTTTTTATCCGGATGAATGGTGTCCCGTGCGGTCAGTCCACCGTATCTAGAAATCTAGTAGATAAAGGAAGGAGTAGAAATGAATCCTCTTGATTTCTTGTGGCTTTTTTTCATCATTGTCTCCCTCCAGCCAATCTTGAGGCAAAGGATTATTGATGCATCTCGGCAGAAGGCCATTTCCAAACTTGAAGAGGAGAGGGGCTCCCGCGTTATTTTACTTGTCCACAGGCAAGAGACCATGAGCCTGCTGGGATTTCCCCTCATGCGTTACATTGATGTAAACGACTCAGAGCAAGTATTAAGAGCCATACACCTCACAGATCCCGAGGTACCACTTGACTTGATTGTACACACACCTGGTGGACTGGTTCTTGCCGCTTTGCAAATTGCCAGAGCTCTCAAAAGACACAAAGCTCATGTGACGGTATTTGTTCCTCACTATGCCATGAGTGGTGGTACCTTGATTGCCCTGGCTGCCGACGAGATCGTTATGTCACCCCATGCTGTGCTCGGACCTTTGGACCCTCAGCTCGGCAAATATCCTGCTCCCTCATTGCTAAGAGTTACTAAAGACAAGCCTATAGAGCATATCGATGATGAGACCTTTATCCTCGCTGATATGGCAGGGAAGGCCACAAGGCAGCTTCAAGAAGCAATAGCTGACATTTTGAAGGAAAATTTCGACTCTGAGAAGAGCGAAGAACTGGCTAGGAAGCTAACAGAAGGCCACTGGACTCATGATTATCCAATTACTCCTGAAACAGCGTTGGATCTAGGCCTAAATGTATCCACGGAAATGCCCGAACTCGTGTACCAGCTCATGAGCCTTTATCCACAACCCGTGCGTCGTATGCCTTCTGTGGAATATGTCCCTGAACCTAGGACGAGCAGGGAACGGGTAAACTGAAAAATACCATGGTGCAACTCCCGTTGACCTTGTCTACCGCCAGGACACTGGATTCCTACGGGGGAGTGTATCGAGACGGTGAGGAGCGTAGGGTACGGATTCTACAGATTCAAGCACAAAGGATAACAAGGACTACACTCTCCCACCGATAACCACTAAGTCTGGTTGGAAAAAGCCCGTCCTCTTTATGCGGAAGGATGAAACACCGGATTGCAACTTTCATGGATGGGTGCTGGCAAGCCCTTAGAATTGATCATCGATATGCAAGATCAAGAGAGTCCGCTGCAGCTTTCAATCTCTTGTCTTTTGTCCATATGGGGACGACAGCGAGCTGAGCAGAAGCCAATAAGTGCACATCTACAAACCCAATGCCCTTTCCCATCAGTTTATTTTGCTCAACAAAATAGAGAAATTCATCAAATTCTATTACAGGAGCAAGGGGTAGTGCTTGAAGTAAAGATAGAATCTCGCGTCTGTTCTTTATGTTACCGCAGGCAAGTTCACCGATGACGAAAGGGTGACAGATCACGCGGCCGTCCATAAGCAAAGTTTCCAGGTGCTTGCTTCGTTTACGGAAATGGTTGACCCAGACGGAGGTGTCAACAAGGACCATGATAGCAGCTACTTGTATCTTCTTCGTGGAATGGGGCGGAGGCTTTTCTCTGTTCCTCCTAGTCTTGCAAGCCTCCTTGCACTTTCGCGGGCTATCAATTCTTCCAGGCCGAGCCTGACCAGAGCAGTTTTTTCCTTGATCCCTGTTAACTCGGAAGCCTTTTTCAATATTTCATCATCTATGTTTAGCGTGGTTCTCATATGCATAAGTATGTATAACGAATGCATATACGTCAAGCAGAAAGAGAGCCGGAGTCTGTAATCTTTTGCAAATGTTGGATTCCTCTCCGTCCAACGATCAGGTGGTCTTCCGCAGGAATGAGATGTGTGACATTTGGAGATGCCTTTACTGTCAAAGAGGGCTAACTTAGAAACATTTACATATCAGTTTGAATAAGTTACGATTTAAATATGGTGGAATACAAGTATACGGAATATTTTGAAAGGGAAGTACTGCGAAAAAGACCTTATTTGAAGAAGGAGTGGTGTATCCGTGTTATAGAGAATCCGATTAAGGTTGAGCGACAAGAACATAACCGCTTTAGGTTCTGGGGAGAAATCCAGGAACTTGGGGGACGAGTCTTAAGAGTTATAACACTCGATGATAAGAAGACTATTCATAATGCTTTCCCTGATAGGAGGTTCAAGTTATGAAACTAAACTATTATCCCGAGACGGATTCACTCTATATTGATCTATCTTCTAGAGCAAGCACAGAGAGTGTGGAGATATCCGAAGGCATCGTCATAGATTATGATGAAGATGGTCACATAACAGGAATCGACATCGACAATGCGAGTCGCAAAATTGACCTTAAAGAGATTGTTCTGAACAAGATACCCGCACAACTTCAGACAATTACTGCGTGATTCGAAGTAGTTCTTTGATCATTTCTTTCACAGTCGGGATATAGAGAAGTTAGAAGATAGGATTGCACAAAGTTCAAATTGGTGGATCATCGATGTGAAACCAGATCTGTTATCGCCGACTCCGACCTCGGACCCAATCAGTGGCCTCCCTCCATCCTTTGAACCCTGGCTCACTACTAGCAAGGGTATTCTCGATATCCCGCCACGCCTCACCAAAAGGTCTTATTTGTTTAAGGCTTTCTTGCTCACTAAATCAATTTTGCGCACGAAGAAGTTTCCAATTCTTCGCACCCTTCGAGTGCTAGGTCCCACTGCTCCGCAGCGGGTTCCCGGTTTCAGAAATGACAATTCTTGCGCAAGATCAAGGAGACTGGTGACCCGGCCAAAGGGTGGGGAGCCAAAGCGAAGCGCGGAGAAATCAAGGGATTACGTGGAGGCCTAGCGTAGTACCCTGGACCTGCCTGGCTGCTGCCGGCAGCAAAGTCACCTCCTGTAGGTCGGAGCCGTGGCTGCTTCTCCCTAAATTTGGGGACTGAAAAAATTCTTGACAAAGGGTTTCCTTATTGTTTATTATATGAAACAATTGAATCTTATGATTAGACTTTGGATATGGACAACAAAGAGATCATCAAAAAGATCAAAGAACTAAGGGCAGAAAAGGGATATAGCCTCAGCCAGCTCTCCAATATCACCGGCCTGTCAAAAGGATTTTTGTCCAAGATTGAAAACGGGGTAAGCGTTCCAACAGTAACCACTTTACGTAGGATCGCAAATGCCTTGGGTGTCGACCTTACCACTTTTTTCATGAACAACGATCTTAGGGATATAAACAGAAAGATTGTGGTTGTCCGTAAGAATGAAAGAGAAAAAATTGATGCTGAATTTCAAACTTCGGGAATCACCCGATGGCCGCTTGCGGACAAGAAAATTGGCAGGAACTTGGATCCCTTTATAATCGAACTTCCTCATGATCACGATCAGGTCTATCAATTCGAAGGAGAGGAATTTTTTCTGATATTAGAAGGTACCGTGGAACTAAACTACGGCGGCGAAAGCTACATTCTCGAAGAAGGTGACTGCGTCTATTTCGATGGTGATATCCCTTATACTGGCAGGAGTTTGAGTGAAAGCCCCGCAAAAATACTCATGATCCATTACGAATATAAAAGGGTATCAGGAGATCCGTTTTCCAGGGCCGCTCTGACAAACAGAAATCACAAATAGAGAAGAGCATGTCAGAAGTCATAGACGTAAGGCTCGATTTTCCCCCGTCGGCGCATGTCATTGCCGACACCATGAAATTTTTCATCAGGAACAAAGAAGCCAAAGGCATTGCCAACTATCGCCGTATATTTGGGCCGAGGTGGGCTGCTTCCCTTGGAATGAGCTTTAAAGATCTGGAAAAGCGGAGCGAAGAACTTTCCGAAAAGGAATTTGAGTCTCTGCTGAACGACCTGGCCCAACAAGTCGCGATAACACCCGAGCAATTCGTCAATCAGCTCGATGAAGCCGGAGTCAAATGGGGGCTGATCGACGATGTGGATACGGATAAAACCGCCGATCTGGTATCCAAAATTCCCGACCGTCTAAAGGGGATGGTAATTTTCAATCCTTTCATCGGCGCTCAAGGGATCAGGGAGGTTGACCGGGCGGTCCGAGACTTGGGTTTTGTTGCGGTTTATGCCTCTCCGTACCATTGGGGCATCAAAGCAAGCGACCCCCGATTCTATCCATGTTACGCAAAGGCTGTTGAATTGGACATTCCTGTGTTCATTTACGCCGCCATGAACTATCGCACAGACCTCCCAATGGACGTGGGCCGGCCTTTGTATATTGACAGGGTTGCGATGGATTTTCCGAAGTTGCGAATTGTGGCTACCTGTGGGGGTTGGCCCTGGGTTCCTGAGTTGGTCGGATTGGCACGCAGACACCCCAATATTTATATCGATACATCATCGCACCGTCCGAAATACTTGGCTGTACCGGGATCAGGTTTTGAAATGCTGATGCAGTTTGGAAACACATTATTACAGGATCGAATCGTATTTGGCTCGGGGGTAGGTGAGCTGGCGGTACCCATTGGTGCAATCATTAAAGAGATCAAAGATCTCCCCCTGAAAGAGGAAGTTAAGGGAAAGTGGCTTTATAAGAATGCGCTTGAATTATTCAAGATGGACTTGTAGGCCGTAGCAGGGTTTGCAACATTCCAATAATCCAAATTTAGGGAGGACAGAGACATGAAAAAAACCTTTGTTATAAT
>JALVSJ010000005.1:9243-9613 GCA_027024445.1 Desulfobacterales bacterium | reverse complement strand
CCTGACAATGCTGGTTCAGGGTGCGTTTGCAGCAGAATACCCCAAGATGAAACTTCGCTATGCCAATCTTGTGAGCGCCCAGATGCCCACCTCTAAGGCAGATATATTTGTTGCCAAGGAGTTGACTAAACGGACAAATGGTGCCGTTCAGGTAAAAATGTTCCATGGAGGCACCCTTGGCTCTTCGACTGAAATGATCGACCTCATCGGTTCGGGCGCAGTCGATATGGGTAATTTTATCGCCTCCTATGTTTTTTCTCGACTACCGATGCAGGCCTTTTTTTCCATGCCTCTGGCCTATCCCGATGTGCCTACGGTCACCAATTTAACCAGACTGGGCTGGAAAACCAGTAAAAAACTTCAAGAGGAC
>JALVSJ010000005.1:0-9233 GCA_027024445.1 Desulfobacterales bacterium | reverse complement strand
TTCCTTTTCAGGGGGCTGGCAGTAGTACATATCATCTCAAAAAAGCCAATCCGCACGCTAGGGGATTTTAAAGGATTGAAAATCCGTTCATGGGGCATAGTTTTTCCGAAGTTATTGAAAAAATTTGGGGCAGTCCCGGTCAACATGCAGTTTAATGAGGTTTACGAAGGGCTGCAGCGTGGAACCATAGATGCCGCTCTTTCTTCCTACAGTGTAGCATACGCATATAAAAACTTTGAAGTCGCCAAATATCTGAGCGATATCAACCTCGGCGCCGACTCCCTTTATTGCTCGTATATGAATCTAGATCTCTATAAGAGCTGGCCCCAAAACCTGAAAGACCTTTTCAACCAGATCTGTAGAGAGGCCGAAGCACTGTCGGACAAAACTCTTATAGGATTCGATCAGTATGCGCTGGCAGAAATGCAGAAAGCCGGCGCAAAGCTGATCCATTTCCAAGATCAGGACAAAATCAATGCAATGAGGGATTTTGCCATTGATCTCACTGCTGAGGCAGTTAGCCGACAAGGAGATGAATACAAGAAACCGGCCAGGGAATATGCGAAATGGCTGAAGGCTCAGCTTGCGAAGATAAAATAGAGCAAGTTCAAGCACTCTAGCCGGTGGAGGCATGATGGGATTCATCGTAAACGCACTGGGAAAGGTACTTTCTGCAGCCAACAAAATGGCCGTCGCTGCGGCTGCTCTCGTTACGCTTGCCATGGCCGTCATCGGAACGGTGGATGTCCTCACCACTAACGTTTTTCAGCGGGCCGTTCCAGGTGCTGTAGAGCTGTCCGAGGCCGGGTTGGTTTTGCTTGTATTTCTTGGTATCGCCGTAGCCTCCCGAAACCGTGATCATATCACCGTGGATATTGTCATAAACCGCCTTCCACTTCGGGCGCGACAAATCTGCAAGGCATTCGGTCTCTTCATGACAAGTTTGTTTTTTGTTCTCTGGACACAGCAACTATGGTACCTGGCCGCTAAAAGCCTTTCTATCTCTGAAAGGTCTGCGGGTCTGTTTCCCTTTCCGCTTTATCCTGTAAAAATTGCCGCTTTTATCGGAATGATTTTGGCTTCGATTGAAATGATCCGGCGATTCTTGCTTTGCTGCAAGGATATTTTCCAATTGCAAAGCAAGAACGCGAAAGAGGGCCTTGAATAATGAACATTGGGGACGTCTATCATGGCCTGGAAGGGATAGTCGCCGTCATTGTGCTCTCGGCTGCTGGAGTCCCCATCGGAATCTCATTGGGCTCTGTTGCCTTGTTGGGCCTGTACCTTATTGCCGGCCCCACACTCGCGTTGGTCTCTCTGAGAACGTTGCCGTACGCTACTGCCAGTTCATACTCGCTGGTCATCATACCCATGTTTATTCTCATGGGATTGGTGGCATCGGAAGCGGGCATGATGACAGATCTCTACGAATCCATAAATCGCTGGCTGGCCCGATTCAGGGGCAGCCTGCTCATGGTTACCACAGTGGCCTCGGCCGCATTTGGGGCGGTATCTGGTTCCAGCATTGTCAACGCGGCGGTATTCACGCGGCTAGCCCTGCCAGAAATGGTACGCCTGGGATATAAACCTGGTGTGAGCGCAGCGGCGATCGCCTCTGCAGGCACACTGGCCTCTCTCATTCCACCTTCCATAAATTTCGTCATCTACGCTATTCTGACAGAAGAGTCCATAGGTAAACTCCTCATGGCTGGCCTGTTCCCGGGAATACTGACAACCCTTGTCTATATGCTGGGCATTGCCGCGTGCGTGCGTATATTCAAGGATTGGGCGCCTAAAACCACCAAGTCTTATAGTTGGAGGGAAAAGTTTTCAAGCATGCGCCGACTATGGCCGGTGCTTATCCTCTCCTCCATTATCATAGGTGGCATCTATAGCGGAATTACGCCGCCGTCGGCCGCAGGAGGTGTCGGTGCCATAGGTGCCATATTTGTCGTTGCTGTCCAACGGCGGCTGACGTGGGCTATGCTCTGGAATTCCCTGAAACAAACGGTGGAGATCAGTGCATTACTCGCCGTTATTCTCTTCGGTGGCTTATTGTTCAGCCGATTCCTGACCATTTCGGGATTTGTGACAGCCCTCGTGGACTGGTTTAATCAGGCCGGACTGGGAACGTTTCACTTCATGTTGATGGTCATTCTTCTCTTTCTGGTCTTAGGCATGTTCATGGACACGATGTCCATGCTGGTGATCACCATTCCAATACTGTACCCAATTGTAAAAGCTATGGGAATCAACGGCATCTGGTATGCCGTCATCATCGTAAAACTGATGGAAATAGCGGTAGTCTCCCCACCGGTAGGACTCAACCTTTTTACCGTGATGGCGGCGACTGATCAGAAAATCACAATAGGTGAACTTTACAAGGGTGTTTTGCCGTTTATCATTTTCGATCTCTTTACGATCGGCCTGCTCTTTCTGTTCCCGGCCATAGCCACCTGGTTGCCGGATCATATGATGTAAGATGGGATTGTCCTGTATTCGGCAACAGAAAAGCTTCATAGCTAAGATATGATATCAAAAAGAACATATCTTGTATTGCCATAAGCATGATCAGAAAGGAATAATACATGACGATACCAGGTCTGGAAAAAAATATTGGTATATTGTTGGAAAAGGCGGCCGCTCTTTATGGTGAAAAAACGTTGCTTCATTTTCCACAGGAAGACGTGTCTTTCAGTTACACAGGATTGAACAAGACAGTCGACAAGTATGCTTCCGCATTGCAGGCAGCCGGGATAAAGCAAGGCGATCACTTAGCGATCATGCTGTCCAATTGCCCGGAGTTTTTCCTGACTTGGCTGGCTGTGGCAAAGCTAGGCGCGATAGTGGTTCCCCTGAATACCAGATACCATGCGGAGGATCTTGTATATGCTCTGAATGATTCCGATGCTACCGGCCTGGTCATCGGAGCCGAATTTGCCCCCATCTACAGGAAAGCTCATGCACAAACGCCTTCCGTTAAGACTGTGTTTACTGTTGGCGAAGGGGCAGAGGATATCGGGCCGCGTTTATCAGATCTGGCCCATGCAGCGTCCTCTGACTTCATTGCGCCCGATGTTTCATTAGATGACATGGTGAGCATTCAATACACGTCAGGGACAACCGGGTTTCCCAAAGGATGTATGCTAACCCACGAGTATTGGTTAACGCTGGGTTTCATCGCAGCTACAAATATGAAACAAGATGACGTCTTCCTGTGTGTGGAGCCGTTCTATTACATGGATCCGCAATGGGAACTGATCATGTGTATGACCAAAGGTATGACAATGGTCGCTACGAAAAAGTACAGTCCTTCCCAATACATGGCCCTCGTTCGTCGACACGGGATAACGGTATCATGGGTTCTCATGCCTCTTTGGATCTATAGACAGCCTGAGTCTCCTCTCGACAAGAAGCATAACCTCAGATTATTGTTTGCAGGTGCTATACCCAAGCATATACACAAACCTTTTGAAGAACGCTTCAATGTACCGCTTCGAGAGGCATATGGCATGACCGAAATCGGTCCCGGTATCGTGATGCCTCTAGAAGCTAGTCACATGAGCGGTTCAGGCTCTGTAGGAAAGCCCACTGCATATCGGTACGTCAAGATCGTTGATGAGAATGGCCGGGAAGTATCCCAGGGCGAAATTGGAGAATTATGGGTGAGCGGCCCCGGCCTGTTTAAAGGATACTATAACAAGCCTGAGGCCACCGCTGAAGCCTTCGAAGGAGAATGGTTTAAGACCGGCGACCTCTTCCGCCAGGACGAGCAAGGTTACTATTACATTGTTGGACGTAAGAAAGACATGATAAAGCGATCCGGCGACAACATTTCCGCTGCGGAAGTAGAGGCCGTGCTGATGAGCCACCCCAAAATAATAGCCGCTGCCGTTATTCCGGTCCCGGATCCTGATCGGAAAGAGGAGGTCAAGGCCTATATCGTTCCTGCAGAAGGCGAAAGCCCGGAAACAATCCCTCCAAAAGAAATAATCGAATTTTGCCTGCAGAGAATTGCTGAATTCAAAGTGCCGCGCTATATCGAATATCGCAAAGAAGATTTTCCGAGGACGCCAACCGGCAAGATTATAAAAAGTAAGCTCCTGACCGAGAAAGAAGATCTCACCAAGGGCTGCTATGATCGTCTTGCCCAGCAGTAAGCATTATGAGAATGAGTTGTCATGAACTACAATTCTCTGCTGCTTGTTCCCATTGTTCTTCTTTCCTATTCTGCTCAGGTACTTTCCGGTTTCGGCAGCATAGTCATCGCGGTGACTCTCGGGGCTCACCTCTTTCCCATAGAACACCTCTTGCCCATTCTGGTCCCGTTGGACTTTCTGACATGCGGCTATGTTGCACTTCGCCACTTCAGGCATACCGATTTTGCGGTATTGTTCAAGAGGATTATTCCTTTTATGTTCGTCGGCCTTGGCCTGGGCATCATTCTTTCACACTTACTGGCAGGCAGGGTGCTGAAAATCATCTTTGGGGTGTTCATAGTCTTCATTTCTGTTAGGGAGTTAATGCAGATCATAAGGCCTCACGCCCGACCCGGTACCATTGAAAAAATCAAATTTATCGCTTACGTATTTTCCGCAGGAGTGATCTACGGTATTTATGCTTCAGGTGGACCGCTCCTCGTCTATGCGGTCAGCAAGCTCAAATTAAGCAAGGGTATCTTCCGCAGTACCTTAACCACATTGTGGGTTCTTCTGGATGTGATCTTGATAGTCTCATACTGGATAAACGGCGGTCTGAACATAGCTGCATTTAAGTATGTGGGATTTCTCTTGCCAGTGGTGGGATTGGGGGTCCTGATTGGTGAAAAACTCCACTACCGAGTAAATGAATACTGGTTCCGAATTATCATCTTTTCCATTCTGCTTCTTGCCGGGGGAACTTTGATTGTCAGTTGAATAGGTGCCCTCACGTAACACACGGAACCATGCAGCACATTCTCCTAGTCATAACGTGTCGAGGTTAAGCGATGGTCATGAGATTTGGAGGCCGCTATAGGATAGCTTGCATATTTCTTTCTGCACACTTCCTTTTTGGTCTGGGATCATGTTGGGATTTGGCCGTGTGGGTCAAGAAAAGCCAGGCCATGGCCGATACATCTGTTTTCAGTCAATGCAGGATACACTGATCCTGGAGCCAGTATTGCGGAAGATGTGATTTATATGGTGGGCGGGGATATTGTGCGCCATCCTTTGGTTTCAAGAAAAGAAGAAATAGATTGAGCACCAGTTGGTTCATTCTGTTAAGGTCCTGGCCAGGTCTACATAGAACTCCTTTATCCTTTTTTCAAAGATTCTCCTGTTGCTTGTCCCCATGGCCCTGCCGCCGTCCCACCACCCGATCTGGTTAAGGTGGTCCGCATCTATTGTGCCCATGAAATATTTCGGTTTCCACATGGCAGAGCGAACGGACACCAGTCCATCATTTTCCCCTTCTGTCTGTTTAATAAAGCGATATGACCTCCTTGCTATGAAGAAGATATCCTGCTCAGCCTGGGCACCTGCGACAGTTCTATAAAGGACGCCATTTTTGTTTTCAAAAGCCTCAAGAATATTATTACGTTTTTCACAGGTACCCGGTGTTAGATCTTTTGCCCCACTAATATCGAGGCCAAGTGCACCACTAACCCTAACAAGCCAGCCGAATCGCTTGAGCCGGCGGTCCGCCTCAGGGCTTCCGTGGTGAGGAGTGCCGATGGTTGTCACTGAGGCGATCCTGTGCGGAAGATTGTACTTGTAAATCATCCACCGGGCATCTAGCCCTCCCATGCTGTGGGCAAATATGTGGACCCTGGGCCATCGCGTAAACCCATCTGTTACCTTCAGGATCCGGTCCTTCAATTGATCAGCCCTCTGGTCCAGCCTGCCTCCCCACGATACCCTGCAATGGTATACGTTGAAACCAGCATCAATCAGGGCTGATCTTATTCCCCTGAAGTAGTGAAGGCCGTCTTTGCGGGTATTGTCCTTGCACAGGAATGAGGGAAACAAGAAATGAAAGGGGTAAATGCCATGGGCCAGGATTATTGGGTAGGAGAGCATCGGTAACATCAGAAACGGTTCAGATTTGCCGTGGATTCGTAGTATAACGAAACGTAGGAATAACTGCCAGCAAAAGTCAAACTGGAATAATGGAATGATGGAATACTGGGATATCAGTCATGGAAGTATTCAATAATCTTATCTATGAGTCCATCAATGGTGTACTGCTCAGCCACGATATCTACCGAGAGCCCCAGGCTGCGGGCGGTATCTGCCGTGATGGGGCCGATGCATGCCACTGCCACATGCTCCATCCATTTAGTGAGGTCATCTGTTTCTCGTTCAAACATTGCCAAAAAGTTCTTCACAGTGGATGAACTGGTGAAGGTGATCATGTGGATTTGACGGGCTTCCAGCATTCGCCTTACAGTCTCTACGTCCTGATCCGGTTTCACTGTCCTGTAAGCGGTAACCACGTCAACCGCAAGGCCCATCTCACGCAATTGCTCTGGCAGCACTTCCCGTGCCTCCTGCGCCCTGGGTACAAGGACTTTTGCTTTGCTCACGCCCTGTCGCCTGAATTGTTCCACAATGGCTTCGGCTCGGTATTCCTTTGGCACAATGTCTGGTTCAATATAAAGATCTCGTAATACTTGAGCAGTCTTGGGGCCTATGGCTGCTATCTTTATTTTCCCCAGCGTCCTCAGATCATGGCCGGTATCTTTGAGGCGGGTAAGGAAAAACTTAACACCATTGACTGACGTGAAAATTATCCAATCGTATTGACTGAGTTCTGAGATGGCCCTGTCCAATTCTGACCAATCATCAGGGGAAACCACTTCTATTGTGGGGAATTCAATTGGATTGGCACCAAGTTCCGCCAATCTCTTTGAAAACTCACTTGCCTGGGCCCTTGCCCTCGTAACAATGATATTTTTTCCAAAAAGGGGTTTGGCTTCGTACCAGTTAAGCTTATCCCTCAGGCCCACCACATGGCCAACCACTATTATTGCAGGTGGTTTGATACCTGCAGAACGGGCCTTGCTAGCGATATCCTTTAATGATCCTGTTACGGTCTTTTGCCGAGGCTCAGTGCCCCGTCTGATTACCGCTACAGGCGTAGAGGGGTCTCTACCATGTGCAATCAGGGCATCTGCAATCTTTTCGAGATTACCTACCCCCATAAGGAAAACCAGAGTGCCCACACCTGTGGCTATCTTCTCCCATGCTATGGAGGATTTTTCTTTTGTGGGATCTTCATGGCCTGTCACAAAGGCCACTGTTGATGTGAAATTCCTGTGGGTAAGAGGAATTCCCGCGTATGCTGGTACTGCAATGGCAGAGGTTATACCAGGGACTACCTCAAACTCTACTCCCGCTTCCACAAGCTCCTCGGCCTCCTCACCCCCTCTTCCAAATATGAACGGATCCCCTCCTTTTAGCCTCACGACCTTCTTTCCTGAAAGGGCCTTTTCCACTATGAGCCTGTTTATCTCATTCTGGGCCAGGGTGTGGTGGCCACCCTTTTTCCCAACATATATGAACTCAGCAGTGTCTGGGGCATATTTCAGGAAGGTTCGGTTGGCCAGGTTGTCGTATACCACGACATCTGCCTCTGCAAGGCACTGCACTGCCTTGAGCGTGATTAGGCCGGGGTCTCCGGGTCCTGCTCCAACTAAGTATACTTTGCCTTTGGTCATTTATCTCCTCAACCAATCTCCTGAATAAGATAGAGCAGCCTACTTAACAATATCACAAGGTCCTTAAAGATGAATACCTACACGAGCAGGTTCTCTATTTCCATCGTATGTCATTGCCATCTATAGTTTCCGTACCACCCATCATTGCGGTGGAAGTGGTTCGGGAGAAGTATCCTTGAGGCTGCATCTACCGGATGAACTACCTTGGTGCTTGCGTGGCGGTCCGAGCAGGGATGCAGTCCAAGAATGGGGCAGCTTTAGGATATACTGTCAGGCATCCCGTAGGGAGGACCGCCTCACTGTAAGGAGTCAGATGCAGCCGTAAAGGATGCTTCTTCCGAATCACTCTCCCCCTGCGGTTTTCCCAGGATATAGGCTTCTCCCGAATCACTCCCTTAATCACCTCATATCCTCATAGACCTTCTTTAGGATCTCATCCGCCCCTCGCTCCAAGAGCTCTTCTGCCAGCCTGGTGCCAGTAAGCTCTGGGTCCTCAGTTGGCCCCTCGAGACTCCCTTTTACCAGCCTGCTTCCGTCTAGCTCAGCCACCATGCCGGTTAGGTTCAATGTGTGATTGTGCACCGTTGCATAGGCCGCAATGGGCACCTGGCAGCCACCTTCAAGTTTTCGCAAGAAGGCTCGCTCAGCCTTTACCGCCAGCTCGGTGGCCACGTGGTTGAGAAAGGACAGAGATTCTATCATTTCCTTATCATCTTCCCTGACCTCCAGCCCCAATGCTCCCTGCCCAATGGCAGGGAGAACTTCGTCAGGTTCAAGATACTGGCTTATCCGGTGTTCGAGTCCAAGGCGCTTGAGGCCTGCTGCAGCCAAGATAATGGCGTCATACTGGCCTTCATCCAGCTTCCTGAGCCTCGTATCTACGTTTCCCCGGAGGCTTTGAACCTGTAAGTCAGGTCTCAAATGGAGTATCTGCGCGGCCCGCCGAAGGCTGCTCGTCCCCAGTTTGGCGCCCCAGGGTAACTCATGGAGCTTCATGTTGTTCCTTGCCACAAGGGCGTCTCTCACCTCTTCCCTTTTGGGATAGCAACAAAGCACAAGCCCCGGAGGCAACTGTACCGGGACATCCTTCATGCTATGGACTGCAAGGTCAATACGGCCGGAGAAAAGGGCATCTTCAATCTCCTTCACGAAAAGCCCTTTACCACCGATCTTGCTGAGGGGTGAGTCAAGGATCTTGTCTCCGGTGGTCTTTATCCTGACAAGCTCCACATTCAGGCCTGGATAGGCCTCCTCTAACTTTACTTTAACCCATTCACTCTGCCAGAGGGCAAGCTTGCTCCCTCTTGTCCCGATGCTCAGTCTCTTAAAGCCCAAATCGAGTTAATCCTCGCCCTTTTCCCATATTTCCATGATTGCCCGCGCAATAAGGAGATCAGCAGGCGTGGTAACCTTTATATTCAATGGAGAGCATTCCATTACGTAAACCGGCATACCCATTTTTTCGACAAGTTGGGCATCATCGGTAGCATTACTCCAGCCCTGAGTTCTTGCCCTTTGATGGGCCTCTGAAAGG
>JALVSJ010000004.1 GCA_027024445.1 Desulfobacterales bacterium | reverse complement strand
TGCGAAAAAAACAAAAATGCTTGACTCAACCCGGCCACTAAGCCAATTTTAATAAATCCAGTGCTGCTATTAAATATGGGTGGCTGGATAATTTAAGAATCACTGGCTAGATTCATCAGAATACGCACCCATCACTTCCTCATCCGGGGCTATATATTTAGGTGTGCCAGCAACTCAATATGTTGACTTAATAGAAACAAGCTATTATGTTTTTTCCTAGACCGCCTGGATAACATTAGTCAGGAGATTTTCGATATGCCTAGTACAGAATTAGGGAATAAGAAAGACAAAACCGCCGAAGAACTCCTCAAGATCCTTGATACTGTCGCCAAAACAGGAGTACCGGCCCAGATTGATAGGCTGGGGAAGCAACTTTTAGTGTCTCCTGTTGACTATGAGGGAAAACTGGCCAAGCTTGAAGCTCATCCTGATTTCGTAATCGGCGATCCTGAGGAGATTGTCCACTTAGAATGGTCTACTGACTTGGAATCGAATCTATGATTTTCCTCGATACTCATGTAGTAGTATGGCTCTACGCATATGGTGCCGACAAGCTAAGCCCCAGGGCCAGGGATATCATTGAACGGGATCCACATATCCTTATCTCTCCAATTGTTTTGCTGGAATTGGATTTTCTTTTTGAGATTGGCCGCCTCAAATTGCCTTCTCAGCCTGTCTTTGAATACTTGTCAGACCGCCTCGGGGTTCAAACATCCAATAAACCCTTCTTGGATGTTATAAGAGCAGCTTCTCGTCTCACATGGACTCGAGACCCGTTTGACCGAATTATTGTTGCTCAAGCTGCTCTCACCTCCTCCGTATTAGTAACAAAGGATGCCACAATAAGTAAACATTACGATTACGCCTTGTGGTGATGGCTCAAAATGAAGCAAAAGATGAGCCTTTGTATGACCATGAAGAGGCCGAGGCTTACATCTTTATGAATCCGGTCAAGCGTGAGCGGATCGAAAAAGGCTGGACTCAGGAAGAATTGGCCCGCCCTCTTGGAGTGAGTCAAGCCACAGTAGCAAAATGGGAGCGGCCAGGCGCAGTGTATAGAAAAAAGACTCGTGAAAAGCTAGCTCGGGTGTTCGGGGTCAGTGAGTCCGTTTTTATGTAAGTGTCCTAATGTGCTATCCTTCTCCTGGTAATACAAAGTCCCAGTCGCACAGATTCGCGGAGAATATTGTGGACGCTCTTTCAAGCCATCATCCGCGATCCTATCGGCTTCATAAGGGGGGTTGGGATATGATTACTGATACAGAGATCAAAATCAAAATAAATTCCCCCTACCATAGCAATTGTCATCACAGCCCTTTTCTCTACGTTGGACCTGAGATTCGTATGATTTTACAGAACAGACAAGATACAAGCGAAGGGTATGCTAAAGTTTGTTGAAACCCTTCCTGGCGGCGGTAGGTTTGAAAGGGCTCCAATATAGATGGTGAAGAAAAATTGAAAAACAAATACCACTAAAGAAAGAAGACACTTATGAGTAAAGGAGTAGTACCAAGCTTAGCTGCAAATTACCTTATATTTTTCAACGCGGTGCTTCCCCTACCTCACGCAATGCCTCAAAGCAAAGATCCTCGCTCAACCGAAAGCTGCCCTTTTCTTGCAAGGTTTTCAGTTCCGTACCTAGATTCGAAATCAACCCCTTATGCCTTGCCCAGATCAGAAGTCCGATGGTTCCCAGCACGCGCATTCCGAGTCGCCGAGCGATCCGCCGCGCCTCTTTTTCATCTAACAATACAACATCCGCTTGCTCTTGACGTGCCAAGACAATCGTCTCCGCTTCGCCACTATCCAGCTCGCGGGTAAGGAGGCGGACGTAATCACGGTCTCTTACATTGCAGCGCTGAATCAATTCTGCCCCGCGCACCTCTTGCGCTCCCGGACGCTCACCTCCGGACTCCACGACCTCATGCCAAACAGCCTCAGGGATCAAAACACCCTCAGGGAAACGGTGTTTAAGAAGCGGAAGTCGACCGATCGAGCTTAGACCAATCAAAACGGAAGAGTTAGATACAGCCTTCATTCCAAGGCCTCAAGAGTGGCAAGGTCAGCTTGAAGCTCTTCTAAATCATAGTGGCGCGGTATCTCCTCTGCCCCGAGCAGTTCGTGAAACGCCCATTTTGACAGCCCAGCTAGCTCCCGAGCCTTACCAAAAGACAGCAACCCTTTCTCATACAGCCGAATAGCCAACTCACGTCGCACCCGGAACTCTTGCTCCGCGACTGGCACACGCAAGGCGTCCCGCACATCGGGAGGCAGTTCAAGTATCAAGGCCGCCATTTTACCTATCCTCCTTACCCTCTCTTTCTTAAGACCCACTTATAGGTTGTAAAGTCTACCACAACCATCGCTTCATTGCAATTTCGCCATCCTACCACGGTAAGCGTTGAGCCTCCCAAAGCACTAGAGTCCACAAACTCTCTTTGCACATCGCCGCAAAACCCTAAAATGGTGTTCATCGTGTCATTCCCGCGAAGCCTGTCCTCGACTTGATCGGGAAGCGGAAGTGATAGAAAAAAGGAACTTTTTCAACAGGTTCTTGACCACATTTGGGTAAAGGGGGATTGGAGGGAGGAGGAGTGGGGTGA
>JALVSJ010000003.1 GCA_027024445.1 Desulfobacterales bacterium | reverse complement strand
AGAGAATTGGTAGTTGGCCTCACCAGGGATCCCCAGTTTGGCCCATGCGTGATGTTCGGCCTCGGGGGAATCTTTACCGAGATTTTGAAAGACATCACTTTCCGTATTGCTCCACTGGAAAAACACGACGCTTTGGAGATGATGAGGGAGATCAAAGCCAACAAGATCCTCGATGAGGTACGCGGCATGCCTGCCGCAGACCTCGATGCCCTTGCCGATATTCTCCTTGCCGTTGGAAAAATCGGGCTGGATATTCCCGAAGTAAAGGAGATCGATATCAATCCCGTCATCCTTCAAGGAAGCAAACCCGTCGCAGTAGATGCACTTGTTGTGCTTGAGCAAAGCAAGGCCTAATCACAATTGCCCCTAAGACACTCACGAGGGTGCCCCTTGGCACCCTCTGCAAGCCATGCAACAAACAACAGGGCCCCACCCTTACCAGCGGGTCAGCCCGGCAATTCCAGCCATTTCATTTTCCAACATCTCGGCACTTTCCCCTCTCAAGAACTCAAGCCTGCTTCCGTATGCTGCTGCCAGATCCACAATAACATCTCTAAGGCCCAGGGACTGCACCCCTTCTTTGCACAGACTGCGAGCTGAGGTCTCATCTGCAAACACCCAGCCACTCTCCTCACATCTCCATACCTTCACATTCAGATCCCAGGGTACTGCGATCACGTACAGTCTCCCCAACTGCAGGGCCTCCAGCACGGGGGAGAGCCCCCAGATGCCGGGCTGTTCTCGAATCTGGTTAAGCAGTTCAATCTCTTTTTCTCTCTCTATCTTATCTATTTCGGCAAAGACCTTTTTGGCAACTTCTCCGAGACTGGCCTCCGGAGTTGGAAGTGATGTGAGATGCGCCACCACTTTCTCCCTCACACTTCGAGACAAATATTGCTCAAAGAATTTCGTCTCTTCTGTCACTCCCATGAGAATAACCCGGTCTATATCGTGCTGATCAATGAAGCGCTCCAGAAGCCTTGCAGCATTCTTATAGAATCTCTGCGTCCATGCATCCATCCTTTTTTCAAATCGATCAATAGCCACTCCTGCCCTGGATGAGGCAGGTTTCCGGGTGGAAAATCTCAGGCTGGGGCTATCTCCGCTTATCCTATGCCAGTCCTCCATTGAGATCTCATTAAAGACATCCATTACCTCTTCGATTTCTCCTAGGAAGACCTCAAACAACCGCCACCTTTTTTTATTGATAAATACAACACCATACCTCTCATATTCATCCAAGGCATAGGCAAGGGGAGCTATATATGGTTCCCCCCACCTGGCTTCAACTCTCCCATGGCCCAGATCAACAACTGGTAATTCCACCTGCAAGGTAAAGTCTTCTACCCATGGTTTGCCCCCTTTTTCTGCAGCAAAAACAACAAATGTCTTGCCACTTGGCCGGTCTTCCTCAACTACGCTTCGAACCGCCTCCTCCACCGATCTAGGAATTTCTAATTCCTTGAGCGTATTCTTTACTCTCACCTTCCAGCCTTTACGTGCATTTTCCGGCTTTGAAGGATCTATGTCCACATACAGGGAAAGAACAGGCGGTTCATGCACAGCTATCATGTCGCGGATGGTCTCTATGTCTTTTTTCTCGATCAAGTTCTCACCTCCCCAAATCTCATAGAGAAATTCCTTGTCTAACCTTGTATTACCCCTACACCAGCCTCAAACGCAGGCCAGATATATCTATGCTATAACTTCTCTCCCATCTATAACTAGGTTTCGTTTCACTCACTGAACATCTAAACCATTGCATAACAAATATAAGTCAACAATTTCCCTAATCAATGGGCGGCTCAATAGAAAAGGGTTAATTTAATGTTGGCTATTGCATTTTTTCTCCATTAATTCTACGCTTTGCTTCGATATATGAGAGTGTCATTCCGGTACCGTTTACTAACCTGCCAGCTACCTGGATCTATGGCCCTGACAGTAGCGCAGTCCGGGAGACGGGTTTCAGGCTGGAACGTATGAGTTTTCCTGTATTCAAGGAAGTTGAAACCGCGGTCAAGGCCCTGGGCCTTGCTCTTCGATATGCAACGTATCGCCGCCCCTTATAGTTTGCCGGGCTTATCATATTTGAGAGAGGAGAAAAGAGTGCCATGTCTGAGCAAGGTGGAACTGAGTTGTTGGAAAAAATGGCCACACAAGAGCCCTTCCGCAGGCTTATGGATGTTCAGGTTTTGAGGATTGCTTCCGGTTATGCAAAAGTCCGAATGAAAGTCGACCAAAATATGTTGAATATTCATGGTATCACACACGGAGGTGCGCTCTTTGCACTGGTTGATGAAGCATTTGAGCTGGCCTCAAATTCTCATGGTACCGTGGCTGTGGCCCTTAACATGAATATCACTTTCTTTGCTCCAACAGGCGCTGGCGACGTACTAACTGCTGAAGCCAAGGAGATCAACAGGACAAGGAGAACAGCTACATATCAAATCAGTGTCTCAAACCAGGACGGCCAGCTCGTCTGCATATGTCAGGCCCTTGTCTATCGGAAAAGAGATCCCTTGCCTGGCATTGCTCGAAACGAACAAGAAACATGATTATTACCATACGCGAGATTTCTGTAATCTGCTTATGAAGATATATCCTGA
>JALVSJ010000002.1 GCA_027024445.1 Desulfobacterales bacterium | reverse complement strand
GCCCAGGAACCCGAATCAAATACCAAAGTGCCCTTCGATAACCCAAAAGCTGTTACCCTGTACTTTGGGCATTACTCTGATGGGCTTTCCTACTTTTCTGCGAAGCAGGTAGCCCTTGGCCACATAGTGGAGTTACCCTTCAATAAAAAGGGCATTTCCCAGTTCAGGCGTGTAAAAGTGGAAAAGCCGGGCTACCTCGTCTTGCATAAAGTTGATGCTCCCTTTTCAATCAAATGCAATTTTTATAACTCCAGATCTCCACTTCCTTTGGGGCAAGAGGATAGATTTTTTGATCAGGCAATTCGCGTGACCCCCGGGCAATGGGTATTTAGTGTATTTCCGGAATTTCGCCAGGATACTTCCGCTAAGCCGGCCAGGGTAAAGGTCGATTTTGTCGAAGAATTTGATTCTGCCGAACCTAACAACTCCCCCGAGGCTGCTACCATCGTCTCTCCCAATACCAGGCTCGAACTTGGGTACATAGGTACTAACGACACGGACTTTTACAGGTTTGAAGTCAAGCAACCTGGCTTCATCACTATCAAAGATCTTGGTCCATTAAAGAAAACGCAGCATTCTCTGGTGGCCCAAATGAAGCTCTACGATTCCAAGCATCAGGCAGTCTATGAAGGCCCCACAGATCTCGCCAGGTGGCTCGCTCCAGGCCTGTACTATGTCTCATTTTTTTGCGAGGCTTCTGCTGAGAATTTTGACACGGTTCCGTATGGCATCAATATAAGCTTTGCTCAAGATACAGACAAGATCGAGCCCAATAACACCCCCTCCCAGGCCACGCCTGTCAAGGTCCCAGCAAGGATAGCGATGAGGTTTGAGACTCGAGGAAAGGATTACTTTCGTCTCAAATCAGATCAGCCCGGTTATGTGGTAATTTCATCACCCGAAAAGTTGCCTTTCCCTGTCAAGCTCTGGCCCATAAACGAAGACGGCTCCGAGCAACGGGCCAGGTTTCTGCCATGCGCTGTCAGAATTAATAAACAAACCATGATCAGGATTTCCCAGGAGATGCCCAATGATTTCAGAGTGGACAGGCCAACCAATCTTGACCTCATGTTCATCCCTGGCAAGGAAGACATCTTTGAGCCCAATGACAGTGCCCGGGATGCCAAGCCTGTCTTGATAGGTAAAGACATTCAGGCTCTTTCTATCCCGGCCTCAGATAGGGATTTTTATCGCTTTAGACTCAAGGCACCAGATGTTGTTACAATGATGATAGCCCACAAGGGATCAAAATGCCCCCTGGTTGGCCGGTTGTATGATAAAGATGGCCGGGAAATGAGCAAGGAACTGATCTATTTTCCCCTTAGGACTAAATTGCAGGCCGGAGAATACGTGCTCGAAGTAATGCAGGAGAACGGGCTTCAAGGCTTGCACATTACCCCTTATGTATTGCGCATTTTAGCGGAATCAACGGCGCCCCACGAGAATAGATTGTCCAGCAGATACCAAATAAAGGGAAAAAAGGATCAGCGAACAAAAAAGGGCATCGAACTCGCTCAAAAGGCCTACCTCCTTTACCTGAAAGAAAAATATGAAGAGGCGGCCAACCTTTTCGTTGAGGCATCCCGCCTGATTCCAACATCCCCTGCGGTATGGAATGACCTGGGCGCCTGCTATTTCAACCTCAATCACTTTGACAATGCAAAGGAGAACTTCAAAAAGGCTACGGTAATCAGCCCGAGCTATTCGCTGGCCTGGCGAAATCTTGGGGTAGTGGCACGGAAGGCAGGAAATCATGCCGAGAGCATAGAATATTCCAAGAAGGCTGCGTCCCTCGACCCCACTGCGAAAAACCTTGGCTATGCGGGATACGCCCTTCTTGTTGCAGGCGTCGCCACGAAAGACAAGGCCCAGCAAGAGCAGCTTCTTAGAGATTCCCTGGCCTACTTTGAAAAGAGTCTTCAAAAGCAAAGAAATCCTGAAGTTGAAAAACGAGTGAAGGCATTGAGGCAATATCTAGAATAGATTTGCGAGGACCCAACCCACAGCGACTGAGGTGGAGAAAAAAATGAATGATAGATTCTCCCTGTGTATCGCAGCCTTACTTTTTTTATCTTGCATTTCATGCGCACCTAGGATCACTGAGACCCAGTGTCGACAGGGCGACTGGTACGAGATAGGTAGACGTGATGGTGCCCTCGGAAAGCCCATCACTGCCTTTGACAGATATGCTGATGCTTGCTTTGAATACGAGGTGAAGCCAGACCGCAAAGCTTACTTTGAAGGGCGTGATGCTGGACTTGAAGCGTATTGCACTTACCAAAATGGCTTAGAGCAGGGCAAGCTTGGCAGAGTTTACAGGCACGTATGTCCTGCTGACCTGGAACCTGACTACCTCGCCGGGTACAGGCGTGGTAAGGAAATCAAGGCCATCACCCGGAAACTCCAGAAACTAGAGCGCCGCCAAAGATCAATAGACCACCAAATAAAAGAAAAGGAAAGGAAATTGATTGCTTCGAAGCTCAGCGACCGTGAGCGAAGGGCCCTGCGCTATGACCTTAAGCAACTGGATATTGAATACCGCGAGATAGCTTGGAAGATAAAGGAGCTTGAAGGGCAGCTTTAATGAATCTCTTACAAAGTCCCTTCT
>JALVSJ010000001.1:7356-7993 GCA_027024445.1 Desulfobacterales bacterium | reverse complement strand
CATGCCACTCTGCTGCCCTATCGTCATACGGCAGAATAAGCATAGTACGTCTTATGACGTCGTTAAGAAATGAAGCAATGATCTCACGTTTGCGGGACCGAGCAAGACGGTGGCATCCAAATTGAAGCTCATGCCACACCGGAGCAGCAGTCACTACCTCGTGCCCATGCCTTTCAAACATTTCTAAGACAGATTTATCTGGGGTAGTCTTGACAGCTTCTGAAAGTACATTTGTGTCAAGGAGATATTTCATTGGTTAAAACTGGACTTTTCTTCCAGACGACAAGTCCCGGAGCCCGTTGAAATCCTCATCAGTAATATCAATCCCTTCTTTCTCAATCCTTCCTCGCAATTCTGTCACCTTACTCCAAAATCCTCCATATTTACGGGTGAGCCTTTCATATTCCTGGATCGACATCAAGACCGCAACAGGTTTACCCCTCCTGGTTAATTCAACATATGGCCCTTTTTCAACCCAATGAATAATGGAGGGTAATTTATTTTTTGCCTCTGCTATGGAAAACTGCTTTTGCATAATTCTCACTCCCGTGAGGTTCTCACCTGCAATTATAGCCATTTTCATGGCTATTTCAAGAAAAGAGTTCAATGCTCAAGCTTGAAAGCGAGACCTTTGAAT
>JALVSJ010000001.1:0-7346 GCA_027024445.1 Desulfobacterales bacterium | reverse complement strand
CTTATTCCTAGCTATGTCGGTTAGCGTGAAGTTGTCGTTGGTCTGCTCTGAGGCTTTTTGTTTCTTTTTTCGCTTCTTTTCTCTATCCGGACACACCTCTGCTACCTATCTCACGTCACCCCTAGGACCTTCACCGCCCTGGACATATTGAATGCCATCTGCCTGAACATGCAGTCTAAGGTGTTTTTGACTATACTGGTAAACCTCTGGATTTTGGGGACGTCCTTAAGAAACTAACTAACTGGAGAGTGAGTAATCCGTTGTCAGTTGCCGGCTGGGTGTTGCTGGTCCATATGGTCTATTTGGTTTACAAAGTCCAACGTTCAAGGTTCAACGTTCGGGGTTCAAGGTTGGGGATTTGGAGCGTGAAAGTGAAACAAGTGGTCACGGCGGCATAGGCTTTCAGGTTTGTATTGACAATAGGCACACAACCAAATAGACTGTATGCATGAAATTATTTGACTGGAGTGACGATAAAAACCGTCAGTTACAAAAGGAGAGAGGTATCTCTTTCGAACAGGTAGCCTTCTACATTCAAAGTGGAAAACTGTTGGCAGTTCTGGAGCATCCCAACCCACAAAAATACAAGAACCAGAAAATTGCGGTGGTAGATATAGACGGATACGCATATGCCGTGCCATACGTGGAGACCGAAGAGGTCATCTTTCTCAAAACTGCCTTTCCCAGCAGAAAGTATACAAAGCAATTTCTCTTTAAAGGAGGCAGCAAATGAAGCATTTGGACAAGGAAGAACAAGACTTGATGGAATCGGTTGAGCGTGGCGAATGGGTTCCGGTAAAAGACCAGGCACAAGAGGCCAAAAAACTGGAGTCAACGGCCAAGGCAACATTTGCTAAAAATAGCCGGATGAACATTCGCATTGCAAAGAAAGATCTGAACGCACTGAAAATAAAGGCCATGGAAGAGGGGATTCCTTATCAAACGCTTGTTTCCAGTATAATTCACAAGTACCTTACTGGTAAGCTTGTAGACAGGGAAACTCTGCGCAAAGGTTGAAGGCGCCTAGATGGGGGGCTCGAGGTTAAACGTTCGGGGTTCTAGGTTCAACGTTCAGGGTTCAAGGTTATTTTCGGAATTTGATGTGACGGGTGAGCTGTTGGTAGCGCTCGGGGTCTTCAGTCCTCACCCTATCGATATACTCCCTAAAGAATGCCAGGAAAACTGCAACAAAGAATGCCACGAGGGTAGAAAGGATCACAATTAGTGCTCTCTTTGGGGAAGACTTCTTATCAGGAGGTACCGCTAGGTCAAGAACCTGGATTGTGTTTACATCTCTTGCCTCTTCTATTTTGGCCAGTTCATATTGGCTCGTGAGAAGCTTGAAAACTTCTTCTTGAATCTTGGCCTCTCTCATGAGTCTCGCGTACTTCAGGGCAAGCTCCGGCATCTCTTTAAAAGGGATGAAAAATTCATCTTTTGCAGGATTGCCTGACTCTATCTTGTCAAGCTGTTTCTGAAGCTCCTGTATCCTGGATCTTAGCATAATGATCTCGTTTTGCTTCTCTGTACCGAATTGTTTGAGAACCTCAAGCTGGGTCTGGGCCGCTATTATTTCGCCCTTTATTCTGGCAGCCCCCTCAATAGCCGCCTTTGCCTGTTCATCTACAGCTATCAATCTGTGTTCTTGCTGAAACGACTTGAGTGCAGCTTCTGCTCTGGCCAGATCTTGCCTTACTTTCTTCAGCCTTGCTTCCAGGAAGACGCGTTTTCGGTGACCGGAACTTGTGTGGACCCGCCTGTTTATGGCGTCAAGGGCATCTACGTAAGTATTGGCCATGGCAGCAGCCCTTTTTGGGTCTTCATCTTCTACCGAGATGCTGATTATGCCGCTTTTCCTGTCGATATCAATACTGGTTCTGTTCTTGAGCTTCTTGTAGGCGTCATTGCGAAATTCCGTTTCCCAGTCGTTCATTAGATCGAACCTGTCAATAAGGGTATCAGCCACTGTTCGACTCTCTAGAATACCTTTGTATAGCTCGGGGCCTGATTCTTCCCCCAGTAGCCCCGCCGCAAGTCCTCCTAGGGCGCCTCCGGTGGCACTGATAAGTCCCCCTAATTTGGAAGATGTCTCATCGGGCGGCAGGATCCTGGCTGTAGCCGTGTACTTGACTGGAATAAGAAGGCTTATTACCACCGATGCAGCAATGGCAACAGCAACGACCAAAATGATCAGCTTCTTGCGCTTTAGAAGGACAAGAAGAAGATCAAGGAGGTTGATCTCGTCTTCAACGTATTCAGTTGGATGTTCAAAGTTCAAAGTTCAATGTTCAATGTTCAAAGTTCAAAGTTCAATGTTCAAAGTTCAATGTTCAAAGTTCAATGTTCAATGTTCAAAGTTCAATGTTCAAGGTTCGAAGTTCCGGGGTTCAACGTTTTCGAGGGGAGTTACGCAGGTACCTTATAAAGCCGTTAATGAGGTTTGAGACCTTTTGGCATCGATCATACAGGTTATTGAACCTGGTCGGAGCCAAATAGTCCAAGTCCAAACCTGTATAACAAAGGCTCTTTACCTCAGAGACTGATGCCCTCGCTATTACTAGGAACTGCACAAATTCTCTATTGCTCCCCCTATCAAAGCCCTCCGCTATATTAGACATTACGGAAATTGCTGCCCTCTGAATCTGATCTCTAAACCCGTAATCCCGAATGTCCGAAAAGATCTCGTAGACATCTTTTACCAGTTCCCTCGCTTCCTTCCACGCCTCAATATCCTCAAATTTTTCAATTCTCATGTCAACATTGAACTTTGAACATTGAACTTTGAACGTCGCACTTAGTATGCCACAATAATCACACCGGCAGTAACAGCAATCCGGTACAGAATTTCGGTGATATCCTTGGTGAGGCGCAGCCAGGGGTATTTCTCCACTTTCCTGGGAACTATTATAGTGTCTCCTGGATCAAGCCTCAGGGATTCAAAACCGCCCATTACCCACCTGTGGTTCCTGGAATCCCAGGACGCCATCCCCATGAATCCCTCCTGGGATTTGCTGATAACAGACCCATTTGCCTTCACGAGATACATGTGATCTTCATCTGCATTATCTGTCGCCCCCCCTACCTTACTCAGGTAATACCCCACGGTCTTACCTTGTTCTGCCAACAGTGCGGTGGGATTGTATACTTCGCCTAACACATTGACATAGTCGGGCCGTTTGGGCACTATCAATCGGTCACCAGGCCTAAGTTCAAAATTGAATTTGGATGAGGGATCTTTAAGGACCTTGTCCAGTTCCACTACCATCCGCCCCGTGGGCTTGGCAGCCTTGAGCCTCTCCATTAACTGCTTTTTGGTGATCAGTGTTTGCTCGAGAATGGCAGCTTCCTCTTTACCCACCGCCGTTTCTGCTGCCTGGCTGCTCAGGGACAGTATATCAGCCTCCAATTTTCTTATATACTCTTTGAGTTGCTGCGCCTGGACAGACTTAACCGATTCGCGCTGAAAAATAGCTCCTTCTGGATAAGCCTCATCAGTCAAACCCCCTGCCCTTTTTATCAATGAGGCAAGCCTTTCTCCTTTTGAGAACCGGTAAATGCCCGGAAACACAAATTCCCCTTCAAGGGTTATCGTACGTCCCAGCGCATCGCTGTACTCCGGAATTTCTCTGATCTGTACCACATCGTCTCGCTTGAGGGGCAGATTATCAGAGGGAAGGCCCTCCATTGCCTTTCTGGGAGAAAAGGTAATCTTAATAGTATCGGCCCCTTTGCTGCCAGGCCTAATTCTCGAAATGGTTGCCTCTTCCAAGTAAGCCCTGGAATTGAAGTTGCCCGCCTTGAAAATAAGATCCTGGACCCTCATTCCTTCCAGCAGCCTGAACCTTCCCGGGTTTCTCACAGCCCCGTATATACTAACCTGAGGCAAGTCCTGTTTTTCAGCCAATCCGTAAATTCTTATCCTGTCTAGATCCTGGAGTTGCAGGTTCTGGGTCTCATCACCCTTCAGCATTGCCCCAAGGTTAAATTCCAGGATCTCTGGATGAAGGTCAGGCTTAACCATTCGAACTATTTCGGCCCTGTCCAAATAAGGCTCAGGCAAGAGATCGTCAAATGAAGAGATAATGTCCCGCACTCTCATTCCGGGCCTGAATTCATACTCCCTGGGATACTTGACATGCCCTTCCAGAAACACTACTTTTCTCATTCCTCTGTACACTGGATAGATCTTTACGAGATCCCCGTCCTTCAGGGGCATGCACAGATTCTCGTTTACATCCTGATAAGATGGGTCCAGATTGAAGCTTTTCACAATCCGCCTCTGGTGGGCTTGCACTCTTTCTACCACAACGTTCTGAAGGTACCCGGTGGGAAGCAAACCTCCTGCCAGCTTGATCACTTCGCCAATTGTTTGCCGACCCTTCATTTCATATATGGCAGGCCTCCTCACATTACCAGCAATACCCACAACCGGTCCTATAATCGGGATAAAGATAGTATCTTCATTCCGAAGGCGAATATCGCCTTTCCTTAGACCTGAGAGAAAGAAATCGTAAAGATCCACCGTAGAGACAAGTTTGCCGGCTCTATATACCTTGATTCTTCTAAGGCTCCCCCTCTTGCTTGGCCCTCCGGCACTATACAAAGCCGGAACGACAGTAGAAAGCGAGCTGACAGAATAAGTGCCAGGCGCCTTTGCTTCCCCAACGATGTAAACCTGAATGGTCCTCAGTTGCCCCATAGTAATGCTCATGTCGAACTGGGGATAGAATTCCTTGAACTTGGAGGCAAGGAGTTTCTTCAACTCAAAGAACCGCAATCCACTCACGCTCAGGCTGCCCACTCTTGGCAAGAAGATGGTTCCTTCTGAGGCCACCGTGACATCATATGTCTTTTCAACCTTGCCCCACAGGTGCACTGTAAATGAATCCCCCGGGCCTATGACATAATCATCTCCAACAGGGACATTGGACACGGGCGCGAAGGTGGAAACCTCCCTATTAAAGAAGTCATATCCATACAGCCTTAGTTCACCCGCTATCTCAGTTGGAAATTTGCCCGAAAGAATTTCTTCTATTGCGGTTAATTCCTGGGGTTTGCTCACACCTGGTACGGGTTGGGCACCCATAGGTGGTGCAGCCTTCTGTTTCTCCAATATAAGGGAGAAGGAAGGAAATTTGCGAAGGATCCATTGTTGTTGTTCACTGCTCAGCGCGGCAAAGAGTTTTTCCCTTTCTTCGTCACTGGCTGCGTTGAAAATTAGCTTCTGGTCTTCTTGGGGTAATACCGGAAAAATTTTGGCTTTTGTCTCATCATCCAGCGATGCAAAAAGCTTGATCTTGTCTTCATCCGAAAGACTCTGGTAAATTTGAAGCTTCTGTTCGTCAGTAGCACCTGTAAATAATTCCAGCTTTTCCTTGTTGCTCAGTTTTTCTAATATGGAGGATTTCTGCTCGCTTGGAAGTGCAAGAAACTTCTCTACGTTATCCTCAGTTAGCGGCGGAAAGGGCCCGGAAGCACCACACAAGGAGGGGACAATGGTTGCTGATAATAACAGAACCGAACCAATCAAAAGAAAGAAAAACTTGATTGAAAAGCCACCTCGATTGGAAGAGAGCAGGCTCCAAAATCGAACTTCTAACCGCACCAAGGCCATGTCTTCCGCTGGCCCCGGGATTTTAATGTCCTTGACAATGCTCATCCTTCTTTTCCCCTGAACGAACTCAAAGCTCCGCTTCTTCAGTTACAGGCCAGCAGTGACCGTAACCGACCTGAATATCTGGCTAATTTTACAAACTATGAGCAATTTCAGTCTTTAGGCGTAATCAAGGCATAGTAGCCGCGGGTTAGACCTGCTCAGCCTATAAGTGAGTTTACTTTGATCTGTGGTGATTGTATTGATTCCACTCCGCCGGAAGCGACTACTGAAAATTTTCTCAGTTATGGACGAAGTCTATAGCAACTTCGGTTTGACAAATCAAGGGCTTTTGTCTAAAACTCCCCCATCTTACATACCTTTATTCCCAAGATTGCCAAGATTAAAAGGTCTCTTTTTCACACGGGAGATAAGGCTAATGAAGCCCCATAAGGTATTGTTAATCTTCTTGTCAGTGGCCCTATTTAGTTGCATCCCGACAAGCAACGCAGAGGTCTCAGTCAATGTACCCGTAGGCCACTGGCCTTACAATGCTATCGACAAACTGACGTCGCTGGGGCTGATCAAAAGCCATATGCTTACCACCAGGCCTGTTACCAGACTGGAGATGGCAAGGCTTGTCCGGGAAGGCAAATCAAATTTTGACGCCAAGATCGACACCCTAGGTCCAGGCCCTAATAATATAGCAAAGTCCATCCTTAGTAGATTGGAAAGCGAATTCGATCCGGAAATACAGGTGCTGACCGGGACCGCCAAGACCTCCACATATCTCAAACCCCTTGAGGATACATATCTAAGCTATCACCACAGTAAGGAAGGCTTTTCCTTTGAAAATGATAGAGGCAGGGAGTATTCGGATGGATCAAGCTTCAAGGCCGGTCTATCCTCTCACGGGATCCTTTTTAAGCACTTCGGCTTTTATATCAATCCTGAATTCCGTTATTCAAACGAACAATTCGGGGACAGGGATTACCGCCTGAGCCTAATGGAAGGGTATGGCAAACTTGAATGGTATAACATTGAACTGGAGATGGGCCGAGATAGCATGTGGTGGGGACCAGGGCGGCATGGTTCTTTAATTCTCACTGATAATGCCAAGCCTTTTGATCTCATAAAGATTTCAAACCCAAAACCCGTGGTGCTACCCTGGCTATTAAGACATCTGGGACTTGTCAGGTTTAATGCTTTTTGGGCAAAGCTTGAGAGAAGCAGATATGTCCCCGAACCAGAGTTTATGGGCTTCAGGCTAGATGTCAAACCTTTTCCTTTTCTGGAGCTGGGAGCATCAAGGACAATACTGTTGGGAGGCAAAGGAGATAAAGCAGCAAAGGGTGTCGCTGACCTTAGCTTCTCTGACTGGCTAAAACTCCTGGGCGGCCAGAACCTTGGTGGATCTCTTGATACCGATCAAATCGCAGGGATGGATGCAGTCCTCCATCTCGAGGACATATATAGATTCTTGCCTATCTTCAACACACTCGACTTGTGGGGCGAACTATATGGCGAAGACGAGGCAGCCCACTTGCCAAGCAGGAATGGATTTGTGCTGGGAATAAGACTCGGTGACCTTTTCCTTACTGGCCGCACCAATCTGTTTATCGAACACGCAGACAATGTAATACATGGTCATCCCAACTTCTGGTATAACCATCACGTATACAAAAGCGGATACACATACTATGGGAGAATCATGGGACATGAGATGGGTTCTGAAGCCCGCGATACAATGGTG